>JAVBYA010000411.1 GCA_030824295.1 Bacteroidota bacterium | reverse complement strand
CGATACCGTCCGCGTGGAAAAAGGGGGCGATGTCATCCCGAAGGTCTCCGGCGTCAATCTGAAGAAACGCCCGAAGTCCGCCAAACGCTTCTCCTTCCCTTCCAAGTGCCCGGAATGCGGCTCCCGCATCCACCGCCCGGAAGGGGAAGCGGCCTATTACTGCGAGAATTTCGAATGTCCTGCGCAGGTGCGCGGACGCATCGAGCATTTCGCCGCACGGCGCGCCATGAACATCGAAGGACTCGGCGAAGCTGTGATCGATCTTTTGGTGACCGAAGGACTCGTGCACAACATCGCCGATATCTACACGCTTACTAAGGAACAGATCGCAGGACTGGAACGGATGGGCGAGAAGAGCGCACAGAATCTGCTGGACGGGATCGAGGCAAGCAAGCAGCTTCCGTTCAGCCGCGTACTGTTCGGCATCGGTATCCGCTTCGTCGGTGAAGGGGTCGCCAAACTCCTCGCCGATCATTTCGTTTCCATCGACGCGCTCCGCACTGCCTCGCAGGAAGAGCTGGAACAGGTGGAAGGGATCGGTCCCCGGATCGCGGAGAGCGTCCATTGGTTCTTCCGGGACAAACATTCCGCCGCACTGCTCCAGCGTCTGGAGAAGGCCGGCGTGACGATGCGCGGCGCGAAGAAGAAGACCTTCACCGGTTCCTCCCCCGTCACCGGCAAAACATTCGTGCTGACCGGCGGACTCTCCAGCATGAGCCGGGATGAAGCGAAGGACCGCATCGAAGCGCTCGGCGGGAAGTCCGGCTCCAGCGTCAGCAAGAAGACCGATTTCGTCATTGTCGGTACGGACGCCGGTTCCAAACTGCAGAAAGCGGTGGAACTGGGGATCACCACCCTCACGGAGGAAGAGTTCCTGAAGATGCTCGGCTGAGTGTCAAGCAGTATCTCCGGCGCCGTTCTTGCCCGTACCTCCTCCTCTTGAAATTCATTCAAACGTTTTGCACCTTATAACCGTCAATCACAGGACGAGTGCACATGTTCGAACAGCAACGACGGAATCTCGGCATCAAATTCACCCGCATGTTTAACCGCAGCAGGGATGCCAAGCCCATGTCCTTTTCCAACTCCTTTTCGAACGCGAAAACGGCACTGGTCATCATCCCGGAGAATGCCGAAGCGCGCTCCGTGGTCGCTCAGATGATCATCCTGCTGCAGAACAAGTTCCAGGGGAACAAACTGACCCTGGTGGTGAACGAAGGACACCGGAATTTCTCCAACACCATCAGCCGGTCCAACGTGACCACCATCCGGAACAACGAACTGAACTATTTCTTCCTCCCCAAACGACAGGCCATCGGACCGCTCCTCAGCCAGAAGTTCGACCTGCTGGTGGACCTGAATTTCTCCCTGGTCCCGAGCTCCGCGTTCCTTTGCCGGAACATCAATGCACCGATCAAGGTCGGCTTCACGCAGGAACATGCCGACGCCTATTATAATTTCCAGTTCACGGCCGCCCCCAACAGGAACGCCAAGATGCGCTACGAGCAATTGTTCCGCACGCTCTCCATGTTCTAATCCGAAGGAATCGCTATGAAATTCGAAGTGACAAAGAATGGGACCGGAACGGTCCTGACGCTGAAGGAACGGAAACTGGATATGACGGTCTCCCCGGAACTGAAAGGCGAATTCATCCTCCTCTGCCGCCCGACTCTGAAGACCCTCATCGTGGACCTGAGCGCGGTGGAATTCTGCGACAGCAGCGGACTCAGCGCCCTGCTCATCGCCGACCGGCTGATGCGTCAGCACAACGGCGAAGTACGGCTCGTCGGCGTTCACAAGAAGGTCCTCACCCTGCTCAAGATCTCGCAGCTGGACAAGGTCTTCACGATCTTCGATTCCGTCGCCAAAGCGCAGAAGGACTGAGTGACCGCAGTGCTTATCCCTCCCAATAATATTGACGTAGGGAGGGAAAGTCATCCTGAGCGAGCCCCGCACTCCATGTTTGGCGAGTCGAAGGATGGAAGATCAGCATCTGAGGATATCTAAGAATCAATCCTCTTCCGGCCGGCTACTCCCGCACCGGCCGTTCACCGCAGCATTAATCCGGATACCCATGGGATTCTCACTTCTTGATTCCGTCATCGTCATCTCCTATCTGCTCGGCGTTACGCTCATCGGCGTTTACATCGGCAGGAAACAGACCAGTTCGCGCGATTATTTCCTCGGCGGCAAAGAGATGTCCTGGTGGTCCGTCGGTTTCTCCATCGTTGCCAGCGAGACCAGCACCCTCACCTTCATCAGCATCCCCGGACTCGCCTACAAAGGGAACATGCACTTCCTGCAGCTCGCCGTCGGCTATTTCATCGGACGCCTGCTCGTCAGCATGATCTTCATCCCGGCATATTACAAGGGGGACCTGGAAACAGCGTATGACTTCCTCGGCAAGCGGTTCGGCATGGGACTCCGGAAGTTCACCAGCTCCGTCTTCATCGTCACCCGCGTCCTCGCCTCCGGCGTCCGCCTGTTTGCCACCGCCATCCCGGTCCACCTCATCACCGGCTTCGATTATGCCACCAGCATCCTCATCATCGGACTCTTCACGCTCGTCTATACCTACGTCGGCGGACTTAAAGCGGTCGTGGCGATGGATGTGGTGCAGATGTTCATCTACCTGAGCGGTGCGGCTGTTTCGATGGTGCTCATTCTGGACCACCTGCCGAACGGCTGGAGCGATGTGGTCAGTTATGCCACGGCCAACGGACTCGACAAATTCTCCATGGTCAATTTCGGTTCGACCGATTCCATCCTCGGGTTCCTCTCCTCACCGTACACTTTGCTGGGAGGCATCCTCGGCGGGACATTCCTCTCCATGGCATCGCATGGTACGGACCAGCTGCTCGTGCAGCGGCTGCTCGGCTGCCGCACCAAGTGGGACAGTCAGAAAGCCCTCATGCTCGACGCCTCCATCATCGTCCTGCAGTTCGCCTTCTTCCTGGTGCTCGGTCTCTGTCTGTTCGCCTTCTACGGCGGCGTGCCGTTCCAGGAGCTGGGACTCAAATCGTCGGACGAGATCTTCCCGAAATTCATCGTAGAGAACCTGCCGGTCGGTCTGGCCGGACTCGTCGTGGCCGGCGTGCTCGCATCCGCCATGGGGACCCTCTCCTCCTCCATCAGTTCGCTTGCCAGTTCCACGTTCCTGGACCTGTTCAAACTCACCGCGCGCGGCAAGGACCTGGACGCCAAGACGGAAGTGATCTGGTCCAAACGCTTCACGCTCCTCTGGGGCTTCATCCTGATCGGCGGTGCGATGCTCTTCACCGACACGAAGAATCCGGTCGTAGAGATCGGACTCAAGATCGCTTCGTTCACCTACGGCGGACTGCTGGGGACGTTCTTCCTGGGACTCCTCTTCCCCAAGACGGACCAGCGTGACGCGTTCGCCGGGTTCATCGCCGGCATCCTGGCGATGGTCGTAGTGCTCTCGCAGACCTCCATCGATTTCACCTGGCATACACTCATCGGCTGCACCGCAACCATCATCGTCGGCAATCTCAGCAGACTCATCCCGCGGTCAGCATGAACCATACCTATCGATACGGCCTGTTCAGCGGTGCGGCGCTCAGCGTCTGGGTCCTCATCGAGTATCTGCTCGGATTCCACACCACCAGTCTGGAGATCGGACAATACAGCGGATTCGGCTCCGCACTCATTCCCGCCGCGATCATCTTCACGGCGCTGCGTGAACGTCAGCGCGCCGCCAACGGCCTCCTCACACTCCGTGATGCCGCCGATACCGGGTTCCGCATCGCCATCGTCTCCGCGCTCATCATCACCCTCTTCATGGCGGTCTATACCGCCTTCATCAATCCCGACTGGATCGATGCCACGGTGGAATGGCAGCGCCGCAAGCTCATCCTCGGCGGCGCCACGGACGATCAGATCGGCGCGTTCACCGAGCAGCACCGCCGCATGAACAACGCCTTCGGCCAGGCGGTGATGGGATTCATCGGCGCCACCGGCCTCGGCGTCGCTCTCACCATGCTCATCACGCTCATCCTCCGCCTCCTCCCCCGTCCCAAAACGAAGTCCCAAGAACAATAGTCATCCTGAGCGAGTCTCTGGTTCGCTTGGTCGGCGAGTCGAAGGATGACTACCAGGGCAACATGTCCTCATCATGTCATCTTGACCGAGCCCCGCATTCTATGTATGCCGGGAAGTTCATTCATACCCTGGGATGAATCCCGGGGCTTTAAGACGCCCGGGCATCGCACCATGCTCCTTGCGTATGCTTTTCCCATTCTTTTGTGCTTTCGTGCTTTTGTGGTTCCTGTTGTCGTCTTGCGTGAGTGCTTTTCGCGTTCTTTCCTGCGCTTCGACCTCGGCAATTGTTATTTATACCCCGGGCATCGCACCATGCTCCTTGCGTATGCTTTTCCCATTCTTTTGTGCTTTCGTGCTTTTGTGGTTCCTTTTGTCGTCTTGCGTGAGTGCTTTTCGCGTTCTTTCCTGCGCTTCGACCTCGGCATTTTGGAATTTGTAATCTTGAATTTGATAATTATCCATTGTCGACTGTCAATTGTCAATTGGTTTTTGTCATTTGTTTTTTCACCAATTTTTGACAACATTCTTCGCATCATATTGAAAGGACACGGCTCGTACCATGGATAAATTCGTCATCAAAGGGGGAAAGAAACTCAACGGCACCGTCTCCATCAGCGGCGCCAAGAACGCCACGCTCGCGCTCATGCCGGCCACGCTGCTTGCTAGCGGCAAGTATGAACTGCAGAACACGCCGGACCTGCGGGACGTCACCACCATGTCCAAACTCCTGCAGACGATGGGAGTCACGTTCGAACGGAAAGGACGGACGCTCGAAGTGAACACCTTCCGCGTGAACAAGTTCGAAGCGCCGTATGAGCATGTGAAGAAGATGCGCGCTTCCATCTACGTGCTCGGTCCCCTGCTCGCGCGGTACGGACAGGCGAAGGTCTCCCTCCCCGGCGGCTGCGCCTGGGGGCCCCGTCCTGTAGACC
>JAVBYA010000406.1 GCA_030824295.1 Bacteroidota bacterium | reverse complement strand
CGGATGCAGATCTACAATAATATGAACGACATGTTCAACTGACCGCTGCGCTCACCTACCTGAGACAGCATTCCCGGCATTCGTTGCCGGGAATGCTGCACCCGAATCCTGTCGATTCCTGCAAGAAAATCACGTATATTCCAATAGTTCGAACGACCGCTCGGTTTTTGAGCGGATTTCGGCATGTGCGGCTGGATGCAGCACTCTGTCCGGCATGACCAGACCTCTGTTCTGTTGCTTCTCAGCCGTGTGCTTCATACCTTTATCGAGTACATCAACCCACATTCACAGTAATGCAATGACAAAGAAAATCCTGTTAGCTGAAGACGATGAGGATAACCGCGATCTGGTGATGTTCATGCTCCAACGGAGCGGACTGGATCTGGAACTACTGCAGGCCGAGAACGGCAAAGAAGCAGTGGAACTTGCCGAACGTCATGTCCCTGATCTTATTCTGATGGACATGCAGATGCCGGTGATGGACGGGTTCGAAGCGGTCAAGCTGATCAAATCCACTCCTTCCGTGCAGCATATCCCCATCATTGCATTCACCGCGCAGGCGCGTGCCGAGGACAAGGTCCTCACCAAATCCATCGGCTGTGTGGAGCATTACACCAAACCGATGGACCCCGACGAATTCACCAGGCTCATCCGAAAATACACGAACATCTAACGCAAGGACGAAATGTTCCGCTCTAAAGTCTATTTCAAAGTACTAGGATATTTCGGTTTCCTCCTCATTGTGCTCGTTGCGATGACGTGGATCGTCACCAACAGACAGGTAACGATCGAAAAGGAATACAAGTCATCGAGTTCCGAAGTGAAATTCCTCGAGGACCTGGAGCGTCTCCGCGCCGCGATCGTTGATATCCCGGAGTATCTCGACCTTTACGCAAAATCCCGCAACGATCAGTACCGGATCGATTTCCTCAAAGGCCTCAACGACTTCGGTCCGATGGTCGAAGAGATCAAGAAAGGCTATCCCGACTCCATCTCTTCGGCAACACTCGATCAGATCGAAACATTGTTCTATGACTGGACCCATTTTGTCGGCGAGCCGCGCGTCCTGTTGCTCGCCGGAACGGTGCCGCAGGATTCGGTGGAGATCGTACGGGCATCACTCGATAAGCTCGAATCGGAACGGAACTACCTGGCACAGGCCCGGCTGCTGACGGTCGCCATCTATGAGCAATCGCTGGTGTCGCAGTCGCTGCGTATCGACAATGCGCGCGAGCTCGGCAGCGAACTCACCCGCTTCATCATCATCGTCAACATCCTGTTCGCGATCTTCGCCATTGCCCTTGGTTTCATCCTCAGCCGCTCCATCACACGTCCGCTGGAACAGCTGCGCGAAGGCACGCGGAACATCGTCGATTCGAAGTTCGTCACCATCGATCTCAAACGGGTGGATGAGTTCGGCCAGCTCGCAAATGAGTTCAATTATATGTCCTCCATGCTCAACGAGAACTATACGCGGGTGAAAGCGTACTCGGACATGATGACCACCCTGAACCGCAATGACTCCTTCAGCGGTGTGGTGAGCGAGAGTCTGGACCTGCTCTGTCAGCAGACCCATTCCGGCGTCGGCGCGCTGTACATCCATAAGAAAAGCCTGAACAAACTCGTGCTTGCCGGCCGGTTCGCCATGAGCTCGGAGCACCGCACGCAGACCACCTTCGATATCGGCGAAGGGATCGTCGGCGAATGTGCCCGGCTGAAACAATCGCTCGAAGTCTTCGATGCCGTTCAGAACACCGTGCTTTCGATCGAGACCGGTCTCCAGTCCCATGTGCCGGCCTACGTCTATGCATTCCCCATCCTGTTCCAGGAGAACCTGATCGGCGTGCTGGTATTCGGTTCCATGCAGAAATTCACCGGACTGACGCGCAGTCTGGTGGAGGGGGTGCTGCCGCAGATGGGCGTCGCACTGACGAACGTGCAGAACTATGAGGAGACGCAGGAACTTTCCCGCGAGATCTCCAAGAAACATGATGAATTGAACACCAAAACACAGGAATTGGAGAAGGCCTACCGGGTGAAATCGGACTTCCTCTCCAACATGTCCCATGAATTGCGGACGCCGCTGAATTCCATCATCGGATTCTCGTCGATCCTGCTGGGTGACCGCGGCGATCCATTGACGGCCGACCAGCGCAAAGCTTTGGAGAAGGTGCTTAAGAACGGCAAGCATCTGCTGCAGCTCATCAACGACATCCTGGACTTCTCCAAGATCGAATCGGGCCGCATGCACGTGAGCATCGAATCGGATTCGGTGGAGGGGGTCGTGAACGGCGCCATCATGACCGCCGAATCGCTCATCCGCCAGAAGAACATCCAGTTGAAAGAGGAGATCCCTCCCGATCTGCCGATGTTCAATACGGACGTACTGAAGATCAAGCAGATCCTGGTGAACCTGCTGAGCAATGCCGCCAAATTCACGGATGAGAACGGCGTCATCATCATCCGCGCACAGCAGCACGGTGCCAACATCCGGCTCTCCGTGATCGATTCCGGCATCGGTATCGAACCGAAGAATCTCGGCAAGATCTTCGAGGAGTTCTCGCAGGTGGACTCCAGTCATTCACGCAAGTATCAGGGAACGGGTCTGGGGCTCCCCATCGCCCGCCGGCTCGCGCAATTGCTGGGCGGCGATCTGTCCGTCGAGAGTGTTGCCGGCAAAGGTTCCACGTTCACATTGTCCGTGCCGCCGGTGTTCCCGTCGTCCGAACAGCAGTCAGGCGCCGCCGCTGCGCCGGTCTCGTTGCCCGCAGCCAAAGCGGAACCGGTGATCCAGCAGCTGAAGCAGATGGAATTGCCGGCGGTGAAGAAGGATGGCGAGACCCGCGTATTGTGCATCGATGACGAACCGGATGTGATCGAGATCCTTCGCAACTATCTTGTGCCCGAAGGGTATACGGTGTTCGGTGCCAATTCCGGTGACGACGGCATCAAGCTTGCCGAGAAACTCCAGCCGGCAGTCATCACTCTCGACATCATGATGCCGAAGAAGGATGGTTGGCAGGTGCTGCGCGAACTGAAAGCGAATCCGTTGACGCAGAACATCCCGGTACTCATCCACTCCATGGTGGATAATATCCCGCTCGCATTCTCGCTCGGCGCCATCGACTATCTGCCGAAGCCGGCGGATGTCTCCATGGTCCTGCGCATGGTCCGCAAGGCCGCCACGACAGATGACAAATATGTCCTGGTCGTGGATGACGACGACGATTTCCGTTCATTGCTCGTCAAAGTACTGAAGGAGGAAGGGTTCACGGTACAGACCGCCACGAACGGACAAGCGGCCATGACCAAGATCGAAGCGAGCCGCCCCTCCATGGTGCTGCTCGATCTGAGCATGCCGGTGATGGACGGATTCGAAGTGCTCAAACGCCTGAAACGCTCCGAACAATGGCACTCCATTCCGGTCGTGATCCTGACCGGCATCGATCTGAGCGAGACACAGATCGCAGAGATCAACGATCTCACCGGGGAATTGCTGAAGAAGAAGGATTACTCTTCGGCGACACTTTCCACCGCCATCAAACACGCACTGCACGCTGAGAAGAAATAGAGAGACCGCTTATGTTCGAAAATGAAGAGACCGTCCCGACCATTCCGAAAGTCCTCTTTGTCGATGACACCGAGGACAATCTCGATCTTCTGGAATTCGCTCTGAAGAAGAAGCCGATCACCATGTTCCGCGCTGCCAGCGGAAAGGAGTGTCTGGTCGTTGCCGAAGAACAGCAGCCGGATATGATCGTGCTGGACATCCAGATGCCGGAAATGGACGGTTTCGAAACGCTGCGCCGTCTGCGTGCCAATCCTGCCACATCCCGGATACCGGTCATCTTTCTGACCGCCATCAAACGTGATCCGCAGAGCATCGCCGAAGGGATCCTGCTGGGAGCGGAAGAATACCTGACCAAACCGATCGATCTGGAGGAACTGTTCGCGCGTGTCCGTTCCATCTACCGCGTCATGGCTGTGCAGCGCGAACTGGAACAGGTGAAATCGCAGTTCATGGCCATGCTGGTGCATGACCTTCGAACACCGCTGACCATCGTCATCAGCAGCATCGATTATATCCTGCGTCATTACGCCGGGGGCAAACCGCTGGATTCGGACAGCGTGAAGCTGATGGAGACCGTGCTCGCCTCCACACGCGGTATGGCCAATCTGGTGAACGATCTGCTCGACCTTTCCAAATATCAGGCCGGACAGATGCTGCTGGCGAAACAGACCATCACCATCCATGAGATGATCGAGGAATCGCTCCAGCCGTTCCTTCTCCAGTTCAAAAAGAAGAACATCGAGATGCGGACGGATGTCCATCCGGACCTGCCGCGTGTCGAAGCGGATTCCGGAAAGATCGTCCAGCTGATGACCAACCTGCTCTCCAATGCCATGAAATTCACGCCGGATAACGGCACCGTCTCCATCAAAGTGGAGAAGGAGCACGATCATGAGGTGAACGCCGATCTCATCAGGGTCTCCGTCACCGATTCCGGAGTCGGCATCAAACCGGAAGAGATCCCGCTGCTGTTCGAACAGTACCGGCAGGTCTCCTCCTCCTCCAAGACGAAGGAAAAGGGGACCGGTCTCGGTCTCGCCATCTGCAAGCTCATCGTTCAGGCGCACGGCGGTACCATCGGCGTTACCAGTGAAGTGAACTTCGGCACGACGTTCACCTTCACGCTGCCGGCTGTGACCGAATGATCCTGACATCGCTTCGTTGAAATCGGACCCCGCCCTCATCCTTCTGCGATGAGACGACGGGGTCCGCTGTTTTCAGGCATCTTTTTCTTAACATTCCCTTGCTTCACTTTTTTTCATCGGTTATATTGTGATGTCCGAAACACACGGCCCATTCACTGCGCGGTTTGCCCATGCTCAATTATGTCTGGATCTCCCTGCTTCTCATCGGCATCTTCACCGCGATCGGAAGGGATATCAATGATGCCGTTACCGATCCCTATCGGAACGGCGTGCCGGTCGCA
>JAVBYA010000369.1 GCA_030824295.1 Bacteroidota bacterium | reverse complement strand
AGACTGTTCCGTTCACTCCCACCGAGGGACCAACAACGACCGTACCATTTGCGGTACCGTCCGACTGGTACAATTTATGTCCGCCCTGACCGTTGAATGCCGTGAAATAAAACTTCCCATTATAGAGTGTGAATCCGGCCGGGAATGAGTTTTGAAATCCTGATGAGGCTGGAGCAATGTCTTTCACCAGGGAAAATGTTTGGGCTGCCGTCGGTCGATAGACCGATAGTACGAGAAGCAGAATCAAGAGGAGATTTTTCATCATGGTGAAATTTTTCAGTGATAGTAATGGCCGTTGGTGGGACTCAACTTACCTAAATCAGACATTGTTGTCAATTTTAATACCGTATCCCACGACACAATAAAAAAACCGGTCTGTGAACGCACAAACCGGCCTAATTACTGCTATTTTGATGATATGTTATTTCGCAAAGAGCATCTTGCTTACCTTCTGCGTGGTTCCGCTAACAAGTCGTGTAAAATAAACACCGGCGGAAAGATGTGACGCTTCGAATAATCTTTTGTGGAACACCCCTGCCTCGAGCTCCTCATTCACCAGTGTTGCCACTTCTCGTCCGATCGCATCGTAGATCTTGAGTGTTGTAAGACCTGATACTTGTAGCGTGAAGCCGATCGTCGTGCTCGGGTTGAACGGATTCGGATAGTTCTGATGAAGAGTGAACTGACGGGGATGGGAGGTCTCATCCGGCGCCGATGAGACCTTGTCCAGCGTGAAGTATGGCTGAAGGACCGTGAGATGCGGAACAACGAGGTTCGTTGACGAAACATACACCGTACCATTGCTGCCGAGCGCATAGAAGTGATAATCATTCGCAGCGACATCCTTCCAGGAGAACCCTTCTGAAAGGTCCGCTGGGAGGAATTTCAAAAACGGCGTCCCGCCGATTCGATACAACGCTCCGTCACTCATCAGACCGACAGAATAATTCCTGCCTGCTGCCGCGCGGATCCACGTTGCGGAACCGTTCGGTTTCGGAACGAGCGTCATGCGGTGTGCTGCGGCATCAGCATCCGATTGTCCCAGTTGAAGATGCGTATTGTTCCCTGCGGCATAGAGATTCCCGTCGTTGCCGATGGCAAGAGTATGCTCGAACGATGTGACGACATTGGTAAATTCAAAAACCGTTCCATCCACCCCTTCCGGCAGCAGGACGGGATAGAGCACTTGCGCACTGAACGTTTCGCCGGTATACGACGAATCCACACCGAGCCTTCCGTATGCATTCCCACCCCATGTGAACAATCTGCCATTCTCCGACAGCAGCATGGCGTACGATTCCCCGGCGGAGACCTGTTTCCATGCGGTCACGTCATCAGGGCACGGGACCTCCATCATCGTGTCGGTCAGTGACTGTCTGAACATGTGGAGTCCGACGGCGAACGCTCTGCCGTCACTGCTCAGCGCCAGAGAGAAATGCGCGGAGGTGGAGACCGCTTTCCATGATGTCACTGAGACCGGCGAGACGATCTTTTGAAAACTGTGGATCTGGACTGTGGAACCCGGAATGGAGAGCGAGCCGGAATAATTGCTTCCGCTCGCATAGATCATCCCGGACTTCGTCAGTGCGAAGGTGTGTGCGAAGGTCGGGGAGACATCCTTCCACCCTCCGGTCACTTCCGGCAACACCACTTCCTTCGGCGGATCGATGATGTTCTGGTTGGTGCCCACTCCCAATTGTCCCTGGAAGTTGTCTCCCCAGACGAACAGTTTACCTTCTTTGGAGACCGCGCCGGACGAACTCCAACTGGAGCGGGACGACAGTTGCTGTGCCTGCACCGGTGACAGGAACGGGGTGCCAATGAAAAGGAACAAGGATAAATATATCTTCATAAAAACCTCCGTTTCGTGTACGATCATTGTACATCTCAACGGAATATATCGAGAAAGCGCTCTCTTATTCCCTGAACATTTGTGCAGTTATCCTTTCTCAACTCCCGGGCACCGGGTCAGAACGATCGGTCCACTCTGACGCCGGTCCCTGCCGGTTCAGAGCTATTTCAACAGCATCAATTTTCTGACCTGTGAACTCTTTCCGTTCGTGAGCCGGGCGAAATACACCCCGCCGGAAAGATGTGATGCCTCAAAGGTCTTTTGATGATAGACCCCTGCTTCAAGGAACTCGTTCACGAGCAATGACACCTCACGTCCCACCGCATCGTAGATCCTCAGCGATGTCATGCCGGACGACTGCAGTGTGAACCCGATGGTGGTGCCTGGATTGAACGGATTCGGATAATTCTGTTCCAAGGCGAACACCTTCGGGACGCTCCCGACCGCTACTTCCACTTCGTGAGAGTATCCGAACTTCCCATTCCTATCGATCTGCTTCAATCGATATACATGCTTTCCAGAGGTCAGATCTTTCTCGGTGAACGAATATTCCTTCGGAGAATTTGAATTCCCATTCCCTTCCACAAATCCTGCTTTGGTCCAATCTTCCATTACTTTCCGCTCCACTTCAAACCCAAGATTGTTCACCTCCGAAGCGGTGCTCCATTGGAGCTCCGCGCTGAATCGATGCGACGATGCAGTGAACGAGACCAGTTCTACCGGCAGCGGAACGGATGCTTCATCGGCACCGATGTAGGGCGTTACCGCATGCCGGGGTTCATCATCGAGATCCTTCGTGACGTTCGCGAGCGGTGTGCCGATCAGGTTCATATCGCTGACGGAGGCTCCGTCCAGATGGAGGTCGGAGGATGAGACGAAATTCACCGCCGTGCTTACAGAATTCAGATCACGACCGGTTCCGGACCGCCACAGGGCGAGTGTAGTCCGGTTACTCGTATAGAATCCGAACACACCGCCGGTCCCGCCGGCATAGAGATCGTTATAGTTCGAAGTGAACGATGAAATGGCATGGATGTGCACAGCATAATGGCTTCCGCCGGAGGATGCATTGGAGCGCATATTGATGAAGATATTGTTCATCAGACTGTCGGTTCCCGAAGCGGTACGGCGATAGGCATAGGTGTTGGTCGCGTTCGTCCCGACGCCTGTGCCGCCGATGCGGATAGTATTATAATAGAACGAATTACTGCTCGAAGCAGCATCAAGAAGTCCGGTGATCACGTACTCGGAGCCGATCGCATTGCCGACAGCGATCATGTTGTTCTTGTATGTTGCGCTCCCGGCCGTGAGGTAGATGCCGGTAAGGGATGATGTCAGATCGGTCGACGCAGCGAAGAGGTCGCGGATCCAGTTGCGTTCAATACTGTTCAGTCCGCTCGTATTGTTCGCATTGAACAATCCAACAACATGCACGGATGCCGAAGCCGCCGTATTGAAGAGCGAATCGACCGAATTATCAGCAATGATGAGACTATCCCCCGCCCCCTGATTGGAGATACCGATCACCGAGGCGAGCGATCCGGTGTTCGGATTCTGGCTGGATGTGCGCAGCAGCCGTACGGTGTTGCCAGCAATCGAACCGGACGAGAAACTGCTCCCTACCTGGATACCGATCACCTGTCCGTTCTGGAATGTTCCTTCATAACTGTTGGTCAGATTGGCCACCGTATTATCGGTGATCGAGAATTGACCGTTAGGATCGAAGTTCACCCCGACGACCGGGACGAATGCCGCGATAGTGATCGGATTGCTTTGATGGATACTGTGGGCTGTGACCGTACTGCCGATCGTGTTCCCGGAGATGGTCGCCAGTTCGGTGGTCGTGCTGACACTGATGGCATAGATGAAGGTGCGGAGACTCGTGGTCGTGTTCGCCACAGTGATGGAACCGAGGGTGTTGCCGGAGAATTTCAACCGGCCGCTGAATCCATAGATGCCGCGGACTCCGTTATTGCTCGCGCTGGCCACCAGGATCGAACCCGTGCCGGTACCGCTGCCGATCGTATTGCCGGTGATATACGCCGTATCCGCACCGGCAGCCGTGATCCCGGCGAACGCGCCGCTGCCGCTGGTGCTGTTCGTGGAGAGATCGATGTTCCGGATGGTGTTGTTCTCCGCCGTGAACACACCGGCGGTGGAATTGAGATAGATCGCCAGCAGGTTCACATTCTGTGTGGTCGGTCCGAGTGTGAATGCACTGCCGGCAGCATCAGCGGCAGAACCTCCGATCATGTTATCCTTCACCAGAGCGGAAGTGATGCCCGGCCCGTTCAGATCCACGGCGATGACGGAATTCGAAGCGGTCGCGGTGCGCGGTGCAGTCTGGTAGAAACTGTTCCCGATCACGTTCAATTCCTCGGTGAATCCCGGACAGTAGATGCCCCGGGAGAAATTCGTCGCGGTCGCAAAGAAATTATAGATACTGTTATATGAAAATGTGTTGTTGCTGTCCGACAGCATGTTGAGTCCGGAGATGTTGACAAGATTCGCCGGAGTTGTTGCGCCGTCCCGGATATCGCAATAGGTCACGGTGTTGTTGAAATTCCCGTTGGTATTGTTCACGCCGTCATCATCCACAGCCGAACCGGTGAAGAGGAGCACACCGCTGCTCGCGCCGGTGTTCACCCCTTTCACCACACAGTACCGGATGGTATTGTTTCCGGCCATGTTCTTGAACTCCAATGCGAACCCGGACGATGAGGTATTCTCGATCGTCAATTCCTTCGCAGAACCGCTCCCTCCCGGCCGACCGTCGATAGTTACATAGTCCGCTTTATTGAGACGCAGTGTCCCGGTGGCATTATTGCCGGAGATACTCAGTGCTGTTGCGCCGGCTGCCGGACGGATCGTGAGTGTCTTCACTGCGCTGGTCCAGTTGCTGTCGGTCAGATCGATCGGGAAGGTCTCTCCCGTGCTGACATAATCCGGCTGCAGTTCGAACACCGTTGCACCGACGATCCCTTCGGTCCGGATGGCCGCGATGGCGTTCGTGAGCGTGGTGTATGTGCCGGACGGGCCGATCGTGACCGTGCCAGTCAGGAGGCCGGCATTCGTACCGGCGGTCAGTGAGGCGGAGAAATTCAATCCACCTTCGGGGATGGCGCTGACCCTCCATTGATACGGTGTA
>JAVBYA010000062.1 GCA_030824295.1 Bacteroidota bacterium | reverse complement strand
GGCGCATCATCATTATGCCGGGAGCGGGGATCGATGCCGGAAATGTGCGCGAATTAACAGAAATAAAGTGGATTTCAGAGGTCCATCTGAGCAAAGGGGTGAAACGGAGGGGTGAGAACGGATCTCTTCAAGTCGATCCCGGACTGGTGGAAGCATTCATTAACGGACTGACCTGATATCCAACGAAGTGCTGCCAACCGTTGAAAATTCTGTGACCGACCAAAAAAAGATGCCGTCATGGTTCGACTACGCTCACCATGACAGCATTCTGAAATTTTCTATCTTATTTTAGCAGCTGCATGCTGCGCACTGCGGTAAAACTGCCGGAGCGGATCCGGAAGAAATAGATACCGCTGGTGAGCCGTTCGGCATTGAACTGCACTTCATGGATCCCCGCCTGCTGCACTTCGTTCACGAGTGCGGTGACCTCTTTCCCCAGCACATCATACACCCGCAGTTCGGTCATACCAGCCGCCGGCAAGTGATAGCGGATCACCGTAGAAGGATTGAACGGATTCGGAAAATTCTGTTCCAAAACATACTCTGCCGGAACAACACCTGTCCGCGGAACGGAAACCGGCGATGCTTTCACTTCGATGGAGTTCACACTAAAAAGCCAGTTGGATTGTTCGGACTGCGTATCGGTGCCGACCTCCAGCCGGAGGATCCTCTTCCCTGCTTTCAGCGGAACATTGGGCACAGCGATAGGCTTCCAGCTCTGCCATCCGCCGGTATTCAGGACCGGTTTCTTCCCGCTCACATCGACATTGTCGATCACGATGCGGAAGTATCCGAACCCGGGAACCGTCGATGCGGAGGGAATGATATCGTAGAGTCCGTCCGCCGGCACCTGGATCGTATACTCCAGCCATTCACCTGCGGTCATCCAATACACATCGAACCCGCCGTCGTTCGCCCCTTCGATATCCACCCCTTCCGTGGGACGGAATGCAAGACCGACGTTCGCTGCATCGTTGTCATGATACGCCACTCCCTCGCCGCCGTTATCGAATTTCTCCGCCTGGATCACGGCCGGCACGGTCACCGCTGTACCGGAATACGGCGTGCCGTTTCCCAACACGGTGACGCTCACACTGTCGATCGTGGTAAGATCCAATCCGTTACGGACGGATAAAAGAACGGAATATGTCCCCGGTGTCATGAATGTGAACATCGTGTCCGCAACAGAGGCAGTACCGACATTGCCGAACGACCATTGGAACTGCAGCGGTGAACCATTCCTGTCGAAACTCTTGCTTCCGGTGAATGTTACCGTGAGCGGCACCTTGCCGCGAACTTTATCCGCGATCAACAGTGCGACCGGTGCCAGCGCATTGCCGCCGGCAGTATTCACCGTCCGCATCGAACGGCTGCCGACCTTCATCGAGAATCCGTCCGTGAACTGCACCAGTACAGAATCCGCTGCCGCATTGTACGCTGCGTAGCTCTTTGCACCGGCACTGTTCTTGAAAACGGCATGCAACGGAATGTCCGCGCGGACAGACATATCGACCTTCCCCAGTTTCTTCAAATTATAGAGCCAGTGGACCGTATGCGGTTTGGAGCCCCCTTCTTCCGGTGTGTAGTTCGGATCGGCGAAGTATTGTCCCAGCGCTGAGGCCGGATCGGCAAAGGCGCGGTACATCCACATGATATCCTTCCATGTCGGTGCTTTGCCGTTCAGTTCTTTGACGATCTCATCGTAATTGGTCTGCACATAAGCCGCATCTCTTCCAAGATAGAGTGATGCCGCAGTCAGCGGCAGCATATTGATGCCGTGGACGAAATCGGCATTCGCACCGAACCAGGTGGAGTGGACCCCTTTCCCGCCCCACACCATTCCAAGCGCTGTATGCTGATAGGACGGGGGAAACACCGCATTATCGACATCGAACCAATACTGATCGATGGCCGCCTGCTCGGTCGCATAAAGAAAGATGCCCGCATCGCGCACCTGCGGCTGCCGCGTGACTTCACCCCACAGGATGACCCCGGCGGCGAAGTTCATCGCTTCGGAGCTCGACTCCTGATTGTTCCCGTCGCCGAAATCGCCGTGTCCGGCGGCCCAGGAATGTCCGGCATACGCATCGAACGCGCGCAGGAACGGAAAGCGGGTATCGCTCCGGTCGTAGTTGTTCCCGTCCCGGATGAGCAGATCGACCATGCCGCCCCATTGTGCGGGAGAAGCCCAGACTGAATCGTATTGCGCGACCACCGCTGCTCCCATAATAGCATATCCGGCGTGGAACGTATGATCATTCAACTGCGTATCCGCACCGTATTCGGAGGGATACCCAGTGAGTGTCTTCCATTGATCGTTATAGACATAACTTTGCGGTCCGCCGGCGGTGAGCCACTCCTGCAGCCGCTGTTTGATCTGGGTCAAAAAATGATCGCGCGCTGCGGTTGCTCCAAGCTGATCGGCGATACGGACCAGCTGTGCGAACCGGCCGATCGCTTTGCCGCTCCAATACGAACCGGCTTTCGTTCCGGTCGCCGGGAGCGTCTCGGCAGCGACGACGTTCACCATTGCGGTCAGGTCCGCGCGGTTGTAATCCCCTTCATCTGGCAATCCCGGCAGCACACCGGTGAACGCATGCGTCGTGGTAAATTGATTCCCTGTGAACACTTTCATCGTCCCGGCAACGGAGGGATACGTCATACTTGTGAGCGCATCCGTCGTGTTGAGCCATTGATGACGGTACAATGCGGTCATCGTCGTGTTGATGTTCCCGTTCTTTGCTTCCTTCAATTCGGTGGTATACATGAAGGTGGATGTGACACGCGCTTGTGCTGCATCGTAGGACCATGAAACGGTACTGCCGGTGACGAATGCATAGGCGTGGGACCGGAAGAGCTCGAGTGTTGCCGGTGTATTGTCCGGCAGAAGTGCGACGGAGAGATAGTTCTTTCCGTTCAAATTGGATTGCAGCGTTGTCGTACCGGTCCAGACGGAACTGTCCGGCGCAAAGATGCCATAGTGTCGTCCGTCCACTGTCACTCCGAGCACACCGCGCTGGTTGGACCAGATGACCGGAGCGGTATTGCAGGTGATGGATGCGTTGCCGCCGGCAACAGTGAAGAAGATGAACGGAAGTCCGTGTCCAAGTGTTGCCCGCATCGACCGCACACCATCGTCCCACAGCGCTGTCACTGTCCAATCGCCGTAGTCATCCGTCATGGTCTTCGCGGCGTTGAGTCCGCTCACGCCCACGGTCAGCTGCACCTGGAACGGATAGAGATAATCCTGCACCGCGAACACCGGCGTCGTGGTATGGCCGATCTGCAGTCCGTTGCTCTTTGCTTTGGCATTCAGCGGATGGGCATACATCACATTCGAGTACGGGTCGCCGTAGAACGGAAAGATGAGACTGCTCCAGTAATCGCATACCTGCGCCGGTTTTGTGAAGCCGGGACTGGTCTTCGGGACCGCAGTGGCACCGCTGTTCAGTCTTGGTCCGACCGTTCCGGACGGCAGCACCGTACCGTAACTGCCGGCACCGACGGTGACCGATTGGGATGCACTGAACGAAGAGAGTAACAGCAGCAGCGAAATGACGATGGAGGTACGCATGGATATCCTTTTCGATGGGAAACAGGGGAACTCGTCAGAAGGAACGGTAACGCGTGTACACCTTTGGCGGGTATAGTTCTATGATAACGAAAGGAAGATGAAGAAACAACGGGAGGAATGGGAGCGGTTACTGTGTTCGGCGGGCAATGATGCCGAGAACCTTTTCGATCTCCGCATCCCAGAACTTCCAGTCATGCCCGCCGGGGGATTCATGCATCTCAAAGCGGATCTTTTTCCGCCGGAGCTGATGGGCCAACTGATGCATCTGTATCGGCACTTCCGGGATATTGTCGGAAGATCCGGAGGAGAGGAATAGGTACGGCATCGCAGAGGAGACTGCCCGTTCAACGAGCAACGGGATGATCTGCTCGTCCCACAACGGTGTGCGGGCCGCGCCGAATGCTGCGCGGACACTAGCGTTCGATGCTGCGGAGCGGCGTGCAACTATGGCGGAGTCCTCGAGTCCTGCCGGAAATTGAATGGAAGGACTGAGTCCTGCCGCGAATCCGAAGAGTTGGGGATATTTAACACCGAATTTCAGCGCACCGTATCCGCCCATGGAGAGTCCGGCGATGGAACGAGCGTCGCGCGATGGGTTCGTACGATAGAGGGAGTCAACATGCGGAAGGAGATCGGCGATGAATGCATCTTCATACCGACGCATCGGCTGTGCGGCGGAGTTTGCATACCAGCTGTTGCCGAACCCGGGCGCAACAATGATGAAACGGTACGCTGCTGCATATCGCACAAGTTCCGAGGAGACGAACCAGGACGTATGGTCCTGGTTGAATCCATGCAAAAGATAGACGACCGGATAGCGTTCCTTACTGCGATGATATCCATCCGGTAGAAGAAGAGAATAATGGAGCCAGGTGCCGATGGAGCGGGAAAAGAGACTGTCCTGCCGGACCGTCGGCTGGGCAGAGAGAGGACGAAGAGTATTGAGGAACAGGACCAGGAACAGAAGGAATTGTGAATGATGTCTGGACACTATCGATCCTCCAGCGCCGATGACGTCGGGGACCAGCGCTGCTGCCACGCCGGATACGCTGTGATCACATCCGCTGGTTCGTAGCCGTACCATTTATACCCCGTCCGCCGTTCTCGCTCCACTTCTTCCAGAGAATAGACGACCCTGCCGTCCCGGCGGCAGAACATCGGCCGGTTGGTCGGTATCTCATACATCCGCGTCCAGATGACCGGTGCAGCGGGGTCGCGGACGGTCCTGCGGTCATCCTCAGAGGTGTGGTAGATGAACTTCTCCTTCTCTGCTTTCACAGTTTCGACGCGGATCCCGGTGATACCGGAGCGGCGGAACCAGCGGACAGCGCCGTTCACCGCAGCAATGACGGACGTATCCGGCGACCGGAGCCGCATGAGGAATTCGACGATCTCCGCACTCTCCATGCTGCAGATGGCTTTCGGTTCGA
>JAVBYA010000170.1 GCA_030824295.1 Bacteroidota bacterium | reverse complement strand
GGGATTGGGCAGACCGTGCAGATCACGAAAGTGCAGCATCAGCCCTCCGGCTATAACAACATCTCGCCGGTGTACGGCAGCGATGACAATATCATCTTCACTTCCGATCTGCCTCACAATAAAAAGAAGCACCTCTTTCCTCAGTTGGATGAGTACGAGAATGCCACGGTCGTCACCGGCCTCTGGAAACTCGACCGGTCCACCGGTGCTGTGACGCTCATCGAACATTCACCGAGCGGCGCATTCTATCCCTCCGTGGATTCGTACGGCCGCATCATCTTCACCCGGTGGGACCATCTGCAGCGGGACCAGCAGGCCGACCTGGACCGTGCCGGCCAGCCCTACGGTACCTTCAATTACGCCAGCGAGGATTCCGGGGCACCGCCGACCAGTTCACGGGAAGAGGTCTTCCCGGAACCGCGCAGCATCCTCAATCCCGATTATGACTCGACCATGTCGCTCCATACATTCAATCACTTCTTCCCGTGGGAGATCAATCAGGATGGAACGGAAGAGGAGACCGTCAATCATGTCGGCCGCCATGAGTTCGGCGGTTCGTATTCGGACCGTGTCTTCCTGAAGGACAATAATCTCAATTATATCATCCCGAAGGAGAGCATCATCAAGAACCGAAAGTACCTTGTGTCCGATGCCGGCATGTTCCACATCACGGAGGACCCGAACGCTCCCGGCACATACTACACGAGTTATGCTCGCGAGTTCTCCCGCGAGACCGCTGGTCAGCTGCTGAAATTCACGGGAGGGAAGGGGATGAACCCGGAAGAGATGGAGATCTTCGAACTGACCCATCCTGCCACAGCCGGTTCAGCCGAGGATGGTACGACACCGAACCCGAATCACAGCGGTCATTACAAGCAGCTGGTCCCGATGACCGATGGTATGTTCATCGTCAGTCATACCCAGAACAATTTTCAGAACAAAAATGACAGTACCGACAAGAATCCGAAAGTGCGGTACAACTTCCGCCTGAAGACCATCAAGCAGACGACCATCGGCGGTAAGTCCTACTACATTTCGGACATGAACCTCACGAACGGTATCGTCCGCACGACCCAATACTATAATTCAAACGACTACCTCGTATCGCGCACCGACACATTATGGGAGATCGATCCCGTCGAGGTCCGGCCGCGTCCTGTTCCGCCGTATAAGACGGAAACTCCGCTGGCAGCACCGGAGCAGAATGTGTTCACCGAAGAGAATGTCAATGAAGGGCAGTTCCGCAATTGGCTTCGCAGCCAGAATCTCGCGCTCATCGTCAGCCGCAATGTCACCACGCGTGATCGGACCGATATTTCCCAGCCGTTCAATCTGAAGGTGCCGGGCGGCGTCTCTTCGGTTCCGCTGGCAGGGAAAGTATACGATGTCAGCTACATGCAGCTCTTCCAGGCCGATCTTCGCCGAAGTCAGGGAGGAGCAGGAGGACACACCACTCCGCGCCCCGGGCGCCGTGTGCTGCCGACGCCGATGCATGACGGCATCGACAAGAATCCTCCGCTCAGCACCGGTCCGGCAGGCAGTGTGAAGCTCGGTCTTGACGGTTCGATGGCTTCACTGGTTCCCGCACACCGGGCTATGACATGGCAATTGTCCGATTCTGCCGGCAAAGGGGTCGTGCGCGAGCGATATTGGATCACCTTCCAGCCGGGTGAGATCCGCACCTGTGCATCCTGCCACGGTGTGAATGCCAAGGACCAGACCGGCCTTCCCAAACCGGTCAACAAACCGGAAGCATTACGGACATTGCTGAAGCATTGGAAGAACAATGTGCTGAATGTGCAGAATACCGGTCAGGCACCGGCGACGTTCGATCTGCAGCAGAATTACCCCAATCCGTTCAATCCATCAACCCGCATCTCGTTCACGCTGCCGTTCGCTGGCAATGTGAGTCTTCAGGTCCATGATGCTCTGGGCCGGCTGGTGAAGGAATTGCTCAATGAACGGAAGAATTCCGGCGCGCACGAGGTGGAATGGGATGCATCCGGACTCTCTTCCGGCATCTATTACTATACACTGCGGTCCGGACCGTTTGCAAGAACGAAGAAACTGATACTGCTGCGATAGGTTAAGAATGAAGTCACCTCCCCGATGCCGGCGAATGCCGGCATTTTTATTTGCGGATATACCATACGATGCCACTTTTTTGTATTTTGTTCACTATGGAAGAAAAAGAAAAATCCGACTTTATCCGCGACATCATCAACGACGATCTGAAGACCAATAAGTACCAGGGACGCGTGCACACCCGCTTCCCTCCGGAACCGAACGGTTACCTCCATATCGGTCACGCAAAATCCATCTGTCTCAACTCCGGCATCGCCCGTGATTTCTCCGGGAAGTTCAATCTCCGTTTCGATGACACGAATCCGTCGAAAGAAGAGCAGGAATATGTCGATTCCATCGTGCAGGATGTTCAGTGGCTCGGCGGGAATTTCGAGGACAGGCTCTTCTTCGCTTCCGATTACTTCGAAACGATGTATGAATACGCTCTGCGGCTCATCGCCAAAGGGAAGGCCTACGTCTGCGATCTGAATGCGGACGAGATGCGGCTCTCCCGCGGCACGCTGACGGAACCCGGTAAGGAAAGTCCCTACCGCAGCAGAAGCGTCGAGGAGAATCTCGATCTCTTCGCGCGGATGCGAAAGGGTGAGTTTGCGAACGGTGCCAAGACCCTTCGTGCGAAGATCGATATGGCGTCACCGAATATCAATCTCCGCGATCCGGTCATGTACCGCATCGTCCACGAGGAACATCATCGGCAGAAGAACGCCTGGTGCATCTATCCCACATACGATTGGGCGCACGGCATCGAGGACTCACTGGAGGGGATCACCCACTCCATCTGCACACTGGAATTCGAGAACCATCGTCCGCTCTATGATTGGTATCTCGAAGAACTCGGCGTCTATCGTCCGCAGCAGATCGAGTTCGCACGTCTGAACCTCAGTTATACGGTCCTCAGCAAACGTAAACTGCTCCGTTTGGTGACCGAGAACCATGTCTCGGGCTGGGACGATCCCCGTATGCCCACCATCGCCGGATTCCGGCGCCGCGGGTACACGGCGGCCTCCATCAAGAATTTCTGCGACATCATCGGCGTGGCAAAACGGGACAGCACCATCGATGTCACGCTGCTGGAGTACAGCATCCGCGAGGACCTGAACAAACATTCCCAGCGCTCCATGGCAGTATTGAATCCGCTGAAGGTGGTCATCACCAATTATCCGGAAGGGAATTCGGAAGAGTGCACCGCCGTCAACAACCCGGAGGATGAGAATTCTGGTACGCGGCAAGTGCCGTTCTCCCGCGAACTGTACATCGACCAGGAGGATTTCCGCGAAGTGCCTCCTCCGAAGTATTACCGACTTTCGCCCGGAATGGAAGTACGTCTGAAATATGCCTACATCATCAAATTCGAATCGATCGTGAAGGATGCGCAGGGGAATGTTACAGAAGTGCATTGCACGTACGATCCGGAAACGAAAAGCGGTATGGCCGGTGCGGGACGCAAGGTGAAAGCGACCATCCACTGGGTCTCTGCTGCCCACGCGAAGGATGTCGAGGTCCGGCTTTACGACCGGCTCTTCGTAAAAGAGAATCCGGATGATGCGGAGGAGGGAAAGGACTTCCTCTCCAACCTGAATCCCAATTCACTGCAGGTACTGAAGAACTGTAAGGTGGAACCGATGCTGGGGAATGCGAAGGCAGGAGAAGGGTACCAGTTCGAACGGACCGGATATTTCTCTGTCGATCCCAAGGATAGTCAGCCGGGAACACCGGTCTTCAACCGCGTGGTCACGCTGAAGGATACCTGGGCGAAGATCGAACAAAAACACCGCTGAATCAAACCATACTCAATTAAGGAGGACTATCATCATGCCCGAAGAGATACGTACGCCGGAACCCTCGACCGAATTATCATGGTCCGATAATATTGTCGGCATTCTGTCATCACCGTCGGAAGTGTACCAGCAAGTCGTCGCCTCCGAACCGAAGAACTCCCATTGGAGCATCCCATCGATAACATCGCTGGTCATGCTGCTCGTGTTCTTATTCGTGGTGTTCGATCAAGCGCCGATCCAGGATCAGATGCAGGACTCCCAGGTGAAAGCGATGGAGAAGCAGGTGATGGACGGAAAGATGACGCAGGAAGAGGCAGACCGCGCCATGGAGTTCATGCCGAAACCCGGTTCGCCGATGTGGCTGATCGGCGGCGCGGTGATGATGGTGTTCGTTGTCTTTGCATCACTCTTTGGCTTCTCGCTGGTCTATTGGATCATCGGCAGGGTCGCATTCAAAGTGGTCGTTCCATACATGAAGGTCTGCGGAGTATACGGCCTTTCGATGTTGATCATGGCGGTCAGTACGTTGATCGGAATGGTCTTTGTGATCGCCATGGAGTCTATTTATGCTGGGGCAAGTCTTGCCATGCTGATCGGTGAGGTGGATCCTTTGAATAAGACGCACATGTTTCTTGCATCAGTGAACCTGTTCACGATCTGGCAATATGCCGTCATCGGTATCGGTCTTGCAAAACTCTGGTCGGTTTCAACTGAAAAAGGTATCGGTGTGTCGCTCGGTGTTTGGCTCGTGTGGACACTGCTTGTCAGTTATGGCGGGATGTTGTTCGGAGGTTGATCCTTTATTCTGAACCGACCAGGTCTACAGGATCCCTGCCGGATCGACGTCAACGATGATCCGGCAGTGGGATGATGCTGCCTGGGATTGCAGCTCTGCAACAACACGCGCCGCGGCATGACGGGCGCGTGTTCCGTTTTGGTCCTGTTCTTTCGACGCTTTGATGATGATCTGCCACCGGTATTCGTTCTTGATCTTGGACAGGACCGCCGGCGAAGGCCCGAGCACGGCATCCCGCGAAAGCACCTTCAGTAATTTCCTTCCCGCTTCGGACGCAAGTCGTTCCACAGACGCCTCGGCTTTCCCCTTGAACTCAAGCACGATGATGCGTGAGAACGGAGGATACGTGAG
>JAVBYA010000301.1 GCA_030824295.1 Bacteroidota bacterium | reverse complement strand
GTCCAAACAACATACGGTGAATGAGCCAATCCGACGAATTTCAACTTATCGAAGAGTTCAAGAACGGAAGCGAACAGGCCTTCAACGTCCTCGTTCATCGGTACAAGGAGAAGATCTATTGGATCGTTCGCCGGATGATCCCGGACCATGATGAAGCGGATGATGTCACCCAGAATGTCTTCATCAAGGTCTACCATTCGCTCGGTTCGTTCAAGGGGGATTCCAGTTTCTACACCTGGATCTACCGCATCGCCATCAATCATGCACTGAACGAGATCCGGCGAAAGAAACTCCGGAGAACATTCTCCCTGACCGACGAGACCCATCAGATGGGATCGCACGAACCGCAGCCGCTGGAACAGCTGGAGAAGGAAGAACGGACGCAGCGCATTGCAGAAGCGATCGAACGGCTGCCGGAGAAACAGAAGAAGGTCTTCCTGCTGCGGTACTATGAAGAACTGCCGTATGAGGAGATCGCCAAGGTGCTCAAGACGAGCGTCGGCGGCTTGAAAGCGAATTATTTCCATGCAGTGAAGAAGATCGGGAAGTACCTGAAGAATGACGACTGACGAACAACATGCATTGCTGATCGACCTTGCAGAAGGAACGCTCTCCGCTGAACGCGCTGCTATGGCAGCCGCGCTGCTGGAGCATTCTGCGGACGCGCGGGCAGACCTTGCACTCATCCGCAGCGCGCTGACCGGATTGACGGCCATGCCGGCCGGCGATGTTCCATCCCACTATTTTGCGGACTTTCTGCCGAGACTCCGGAACCGGTTGACACTCCCGGAGCAACGGTTCCGATGGGCTATACCGTCGTTCGCCGATCTTCTGCTCCGCCCTGCCATGGCTGCAGCCGCGGCATTGGTGCTCGTCATTTCCTATTCGGCGTTCGAACCGCAGCCCTCTGCATCGCCGCTGTACGACATGTTCCGCGAAGCGGCACTGGAAGAGGTCGCGGCACTGCTGGATGATCCCACGCTGCTCTTCTCTGCGACCGATGATGCGATGGTCGAGGTCGCACTCAGTGATGATGCGTTCGGAGTGACTGCAGAGCACTATCAGACAGTCTCGGACATGAACGCCGCCATGGATGAGCAGGAATTGGAACAGATCGTCGATCAATTGGAAATGAACGGAACACGGAAGGAGCAATTATGAGGAAATCGGTCATTGCATTCGTACTGGCGGTCCTGACCGCCGGACTGCTGCAGGCGCAGCCCCCCGAAGGAATGGGGAACCGGCGCCCGATGGAACGCCTGGAGCGGTTCAAGAAGATCCGGATGGTGGAAGCACTGAATCTGGACGAGGAGACCGGCGTGAAACTCGTCAACCGGTACAGCAAGCACCGCGATCGGATGAAGGAACTGGAGAATGAACGGATGGAGGTCGTGGAGAAACTGGAGGAACAGGTGAGATCGAATGCCGGCGACGGGGAGTATCAGAGATACTTCACCGAACTCTTCGAAACAGAGAAGAAGATTGCGGATGTCCGCAAACGGTTCATGGACGAGCTGAAGGAAGTGCTGACAACGAAGCAGATCGCTCAGTACATCATCTTCGAGCGTGATTTCATGAAGGATGTGCGCAGTGCGGCCAAGGAAGTGCAGCGCGAGCGTCTCCGGCGCTGAACAGAGCTGATGACCATCACAGAGAAAGGCGGAGCGGTCGCTCCGCCTTTTTGTTTTTTGCATCTTCCTCCAAATTACGATATATTTTTCCCGTGACGCCCCAACAACGACATATCTATCTCGATCACAGCGCCACCACACCGCTCGACCCTGCAGTGGCCGCCGTGATCAGAACGCATCTGGATGAGACATTCGGGAATGCTTCCTCTATCCACCGGTACGGCAGGACGGCGAAAGTGGTGCTGGAGGAGAGCCGGGAGCGGATCGCACGTGCCGTCGGCGCGCAGACCGCAGAGATCTTCTTCACCTCCGGCGGGACCGAATCGGACAACCATGCGGTCATCGGCAGCGCCCTCTACCAGCGCCGCACGTTCGGCCGGGACCATGTTGCGGTCTCCGCGATCGAACATCATGCTGTATTGGACAGCGCAGAGTATCTCGGTTCCATCGGTTTCACGGTGGACCGGATTCCGGTGAACAGCAACGGATTCATCGATGCGGAGAAGGCTGCCGCAATGGTGTCGGACAGGACCGCAGTCCTTTCTGTGATGCATGCCAATAACGAGACAGGCGCCATCCAGCCGATATCCGCTCTTTCTGAGGTCGCCCGGAGACACAAGATACCGTTCCATTCGGACACGGTACAGACGGTGGGGAAATTGCCGGTGAATGTGAACGAGCTGGGTGCGGATTTGATCGCTCTTTCCGCCCATAAGATCTATGGTCCGAAAGGGGTCGGTGCCATTTATATCAGGCAAGGGACAAGTCTCGATCCGTTGCTGCACGGAGGAGCACAGGAGCGTAACAACCGCGCCGGTACGGAGAACGTACCCTTGATCGCCGGTATGGCCGAAGCGGTGGAGATCGCCGGCCTGTGCAGGGAGGAGCTCTTTCAGAGGGTCACCGTCCTGCGGGATACTCTGTACAGCATCATTTCCAACGGAATTCAGGGCATCATCCGAAATTCCGATCCCGAGGGTTCCCTTCCGCACATCCTGAGTCTTTCGCTCGATTCCCGTCGGTACAACGTGGAAAGTGAATCCCTTCTGCTGAACATGGACCTGAAAGGCGTCGCCGTGTCCAGCGGATCCGCCTGCACGTCCGGCAGCATACAGCCGTCCCATGTGCTTCTGGCAATGGGGAGGGATACGAGAACGACCGCCGCTACGGTGCGGTTTTCATTTGGAAAATTCACGACAATTGAAGAAGTTACAAGGGCGGGAGAGCTCTTTTGTTCCATCGTCCGTTCTTTCCCCTCAGTATAACATCCACCGAATCCGGGATATCTATGAGATACGTTCTGTTATTCACTCTGCTCGTCATGGCCGGCTGCACAGACTCCGAGGAGAATGCTTCGATGAATCTTCGTAAAGGGGACGAGTTCATGGCGAAAGGGGAATACGAGATCGCAGAATACTATTACGACAAAGTCCCGGAAGAGAGTGTATTGTTCAAGACCGTGGAACGCCGCCGGAAAGAGATGGAGAAGAGCGCCCCGAAGCCGGTGGCCGAGAAGGGAAAGAGCACCGTGCAGCAGCGGCAAGGGGTCTTCATCCTGAAGGAATCGCATGTGCTGCAGCTCGGAAAGATGCCCATTCATACGATCACGGTCCAGAATGCCACTTCCAAACGTCTGAACGTGATGGAATTGGAATTCATCTATCGGAACGAGATGGGAGTCGAGGTGCAGAAGATGACGACGATGGTGAATGCCAGTATGGATGCCGGAGAGGAGAAGGAACTGGACAAGATCGCACCGGGTATGCTCAATCAGAAATTCTCCACCGTCTCGGTGGTCATTAAACGGACGATGCTCTTCTAGCCGATCCGTTCCGCTTCGCGCAAGGCGATACCGTACCGCAATCCCCGGTCACTGACCGTGATGTTCTTCAGGGAACACGCCTCCATATATCCCATCAGCACCATGATACCCGCAAGGATGATGTCCGCACGCCCCGCAGAGATCTGCGGGAATGCCGCGATCTGCGGGACCGACTTATCTTTGAGCATGCCGAACATAGCACACACATCCTCATAGGAGAGGGAATAGCCGCTGACCTTCTCCGGCTGATAGCTGGGGAGGCGCTGGTGGAGCGATGCGAGTGTCGTGACGGTGCCGGCAACGCCGACGGCGAATGTGGATGCAACGTGTGCAGTGAGCGGGGGCATCAGGGAGCGGATGAACTCGTGTGCTTCGATGATCGCCGGGAGTTCCGGCGGCGAATCCCTCAGGATGCGCTCCGTGAGACGCACAGCACCGATATCGATACTGCTTTTTTCCTCTATCCCGCTCCCCGTGCCGACGATGATCTCTGTGCTTCCTCCGCCGATATCGATCACGGAGAAACGTTCACTTCTTCCTGCGAATTCTGAGATGCCTCCCCGGTAGGTCCAGAGAGCTTCATCCTCACCCGAAAGGATCTCGATCCCGATCCCGGTCGTCTCTGCAATATGACGGCAGAACTCCTCCCGGTTCTTTGCATCGCGCAGTGCGCTCGTTCCCACGGCGCAGATGCGGTCCACCTTCAGTGCGTCACATGTTTCCCGGTACGAACGGAGGAATCCTTCTGCGCGCAGGAATGTCTCACGGCCGATCATCCTCTCCGCGTCCACCCCTTTGCCGAGCCGTGCGATCACCTGCTGATCGTGAATGACCGTGCCGAGCGTTCCCTGTTCCGCTTCCGCCACCAGCAGCAGGATGGTGTTCGTCCCTATATCGATCGATGCGATCCTCATGCGCGCGCAGACGCTATCGCGATCCAGTCATTCTCCTGCAGCACCGTCAGCACACGGCAGCCCCGTTCCGTCAGCGCCTGTTCGATCGCGCCGCGGTCCGTTGCCAGCAGACCGGAGAGGAGGAGTACACCCTTCGGTGCCAGTGCTTCCAGCATCGTATCGATCAGCTCCAGGATGGTGTTGCGGATGATATTCGCCAGGATGACGTCGAAATTCCGCTCCGGTACGGTCTCCAGTGAGCCGATTCGGATGTCGATGGAACCGCGGACGTTGTTCCGTTCTGCATTCTCAATTCCGTTGTCCAGGGACCACTCGTCGATATCCACACCGATAACATGCGACGCTCCCAATAATGCCGCGCCGATGGCCAGGATGCCGGTGCCGGTCCCAACATCAAGTACGCTCTGGCCCTGCCGGATGTATTGCTCCATCATCCGCATCATCAGCCGCGTGGTCTCGTGGTAGCCGGTGCCGAAGGTCATCTTCGGGTCGATCACAATGACGGTCTTGCCGTCCGTCGGTTCAACGGGGTGCCAGGAGGGAGTGATGATGAACCGGTCGGAGACGTGGATGGGCTGGATGGTCCGTTCCCACTCTTCGTTCCAGTTCCGGTGCTGTATTTCGGCTGTTCCGATATGGTCGATGAATTCCAGATGGAACTGTTCCGCG
>JAVBYA010000039.1 GCA_030824295.1 Bacteroidota bacterium | reverse complement strand
GGGCCTGGTACCGAACCGTGATGGGAAGATACTCATCGGCGTCACCGATATAGAAATCGCGATCACCGGTGGAGTTTGCTGTATTGGTCAATCCCCGCCCCATGATCCCATTCATATAACTTGTCGTTGTTGCTCCCTGTACACTTCTGCTCGCGGTCCCTAAATTGATCCACTTATTATTACCTGTCTCCACGATCCCGTTGACAAACACTAGTTTACTGGTATCGACCGAGCCGTTATTGCTCATGAACAGGTTCCCTGTGCTCAACACCACTTTGGCTGATCCCGATTTATCGATGTAGATCGCATTGAATTCTTCACCTGAGCTTTGATAGGTGGTAGAGATCAGCGAAATCGTGGTTGTCACACTCCCGTTCAATGTAAGATTCGCACCATTCCCGGTCGTGCCGTTACTGCCCACGCGAAAATCGATAACGCCTCCTGATGTATTCGTGATATTCCCTTTAATGGTGATACTGTGTGCAACATAGGCCGCGTTCGGAGAGAGATTGATACATCGTAGTTTTCCCGTCGCATTGACGAGCAGATTCCCATTCACTGTAATACTGCTCGCCGTACCGTTGTTCGCAAATTGAACGCTTCCGGTCAGCGAGAGATCGTTGCAGACTGCCGGTGTGTTATCCAGTGTTACCGTATGGCCGGATGCAATGACCACATTGTCCGACGACGTCGGTATTGTACCCAACGGCCACGGTGCATCCGGAGTGCTCGAGTTCCAGCTCCCGCTTCCAGTTGATGTGATGGTCTGTGCTGTTCCTATGCAAATACCTGCGAGCAGCAGAATCGTGATGATGATCTGTTTCATGCAACCCTCCAATTGAGGATATGGTGTGGATGTGGATCTGTGTGAATTAATTTATTCGATCAACGTAATAGTAACATTCTTTTCATTTTCTGATGTCCGTTCACGCGCAGGCGATACACGTACATTCCGCTTGACTCTTTAGATCCATTCCAATTCCTGATGTACCGTCCTCCCTGCATGGTTTCGTCCGCTAACTGCACCACTTCCCTGCCGAGCAGATCGAAGACCGTCAGCTCCACCCGGTGTTCGCCTTGCGGTACAGTGAACGCAATGGTCGTGGAGGGATTGAACGGATTCGGATAGTTCTGTTCCAACCGGAATTCAGCCGGGACCATCCCCTGTGCCGGAACAGCGGAAACGGTCATACCGAAGCGCTGACGGAAGAAATTCACCGCAGAATCGGTGACGGAACCGGGATACGCAGGCGTCAGGATCGAAGAACCAATCCCGAGCGAATCCATGATATGTTTGAGTCCATTTCCGAATCCAACATGATGGATCGCTTCACTGGAATTGGCGGGAGGCGTTGTATATCCGTAATACATCCAGACCGGCGGATCGTCCGCAGTGACGTGGTGTGCCGGTGAGGCGAGTTCCTGCAGTGCATAGCCGGCGGGGGTCTTCAGACTCTCTGCCGGCATGCCGAAGATGGATCCTTTGAAGTAACTGGTGAAATCGAGCACGATCGGCGCTACCCATACAGGTGCGACACGGATGTCAACCGTCGTTTGACCGCTCCAGCATGCGACACCTTTCAGACGCGAGGATTGACGCAGGACGGAATCGGCGTTCAATGGATCGGCAAGATCATCGTAGAAGTTGAGCCAGAACGATGTGAGTCCGCCGGCTGAGCTGCCCGATGCCGCGATGCGCTGCGGATCGATATTGAATTCCGCTGCTTTGTGCCGTGCATACTGGATCGCGCGTGCGCAGTCGAGATAATGGTTCGGAACGATCACTTCCGGTGAGAGACGATAATTGATCGACATCACCGAGATCCCTTTGGCAAGCAATGCGGAAACATAGTTCAGCGAGATGTCCGCCTTGCTGCCGGAGGTGAGTCCCCCGCCATGGATATGCACCACGAGCGGCGTCGGCGCATCGGATTTGGCCTTCCAGAGATCGAAGGAGTGGAGCGGCAACGGACCATATTTTCCGTTCGGCACATCGGGGATCGGTCCGACGATATTCGCAGGACCGAACGCGAGCGCCAGGAGCATTGTGCCGCTGTCCTTCAGCGCCGGTTCCGGCACCACAGCCGAGCTTTGCAGTTCGGTCGGCGGATTGGAGAGATCGGCAACGTGATTGGTCGGACCGGCATTGATCCATGTTCCGCGGTCATCCGTCGAATAGGCGGTCATCAGTCCGATCATATTCTGCGTAACGCCGTCATCCTCGCGATAGAACGGGGAGAATTGTTTGAAGCGCATCGTGTCCGCTGTTCCGGCGATCCCCCCTTTGGAATATCCGATGCGGTAATACCGATAGCGGGACACACTGTCGATGTTCCCCTGCAGGAAACTCGTCCCATTATTCGCATTCCCGCTTACGATGGACGCGTGAACGTAATGACCGCTTGCGATACCGCCGGTCGTCGTGCGGATGACGATCGGGCGGTACGCTGTGCCGTCCCCGATCTCGAATCTCTTCTCCGTCTCACTGCTGCTGTTCATCCCGCGTCCCATCGTGCCGTTCACGTAGGAAGAGTCGGATCCGCCGGCAACACTGGCTGAACCGGTAGCAGTGACAACGACTGCATTGCTGCCGGTCTCCACAATGCCTCGTTTGAATGTGACCACGGCCGGACCCACAGACGAACTGCTGTTGGTAAAGAGGATGCCGGAAGCGATGATCACCTTCCCGCTGCCGCTCTTGTTGATGGTAACGCCGTTGAACTCTTCCACGCTTGCCTGATAGGTGCGGCTCTTGAGCGACACCACGGAATTGCCGGTGCCGGTGAATGTCGTCAGCACGCCGGTCGAAGTTCCGCCGGTGGTGCTCCCACCCCGCAGGTCGAGCGTTCCGTTGTTCGTCAGATTCCCGTGCAGCGTCAATTGGTGTTCCACATAACTGTTCGCTGCACCGGCCGGTGTGCGCGATTCCACGCGGAGGAATGCTCCCGCAGAGATGATCGCATTTCCAAAGATGGTCAACGCGGTAGCCGAACCGTCCACGGCGAAGCGGAGTTTCGCATTCGTGCCGTTCACGGTAAGATCATTGCATTCCGATGAAGCCGTATTGAGTGTGACCGTATGTCCGGCAGCGATCACTACATTGGAAGCGGACGACGGAACGACACCGCCGGTCCAGGTGGAATCGGCGTTCCACGCGCCGGAACGGGCCGAGGTGATCTGTGCCTGTGCGGTCACAACTATAAGGACGCACATTACAAATACTGTAAATACCTGCTGCATAGTTTTCATAAAATTTTTCATCGTACTTCCCGTCTGTTCCATCATTTTATCAGCATCATCTTCCGGGTAAGCATTCCGGAAGCGGTTGTCAGTCTGCAGAAATAGATCCCGGCAGCTGCGTCGGTTGCATCGAACTGAGACGTATACTCGGTCCCGGGCATCAAGGTACCGCTGAACACTGTTGCGATCCGTTCTCCCAGGATATTGAACACACTCACTTCTCCTTGCACTGCGGTTGACGAACCGCTCGTGAACCGGATCGTGGTGGAAGGATTGAACGGATTCGGATAATTCTCCAGCATTGCGAACTGCGTCGGTATTTGTCGAGCCGAACCGCTTTCCCTGACAGAGGTGATGACCGTGATCGAGTCCGGTCCGTTCGGACCGACATCCTCCGCGCGGAGCGGACGGTTGAAGCGCTCTCCCGTCAGGAATTCATGTGCACCAACATCGCGTGCAGCACCGCGGGTTTGTCCGGTGATATCCTTCAGGACTGACGCTGCGGGCGAGGTTGCGGCATCGATCGCCGGACTTCCTGCCGTGAGCCGCCATACAGAATCTGCCAGGATCAGCTGCGGATCGATGGTCCGGATCTGCGCGTCTGTTGCGGCCACACCGATGCTGGCACTCCCGGTCGGGAACATCAGATTCCCGGAATAGGTGAGCCCGGACGGCTGGGTGATGATCTTCACGAACGGATTCTGCGTCCCGAGGACGATATTGTTCGCTATCGTCAGATTCTGCGGCGCCTTGGAATAGGAACCGTTGTTGGTGAATCCGAACTGGAAGTTGTTCGCATTCCCGACGAACGTGTTGAATGCCATGTTGATCTGCTGCGGACGCCAATGAGCCGTCGTGGAACCGGTCGCTTCTGCATCGCCGTTCGTGATCGCCACGGCAGCATCCCACGTATCGCCGGTGAGTCCGTTGAAATAGTTGTTCACGATCGAGTGGCCGACACCGTACAACCGGACACCGCCGGTACCGCTCTTCCCTTCACCGAAGAAGAAGTTCCCCTCCACCACCGAACTGTCCGATGACCGGAGACAGACCGTTCCCTGCGAACGTCTGAACGTGTTGTAGCGGACAACGGAATGTTTCGTTTTGACGGAGACGATCTCCGGATCGCCGTCGCACTCCTCGAACAGATTGTGCTCCACAACCGTGAAGCTGCTCGAGCGGCAGATCTCGCTCTGCCCGATGCGGATCGCTTCCATCTCGTTCACGGCGCGCGGTCCGATCGTACGGAAATGATTATGGTCGATCCTGTCGTACCGCGATGCTTCCGGCGAACCGAGTTCCGCGGGAGAGCCGTCGATGGTGATGTAGTTCCCCAACTGCTTTTTGTTCTCGAACAGATTGTGGTCGATGCGGTTGTATTGACTGTTCGCTTTTGCGATGTTGTACGTACCGCCGATCAGCACCCACTTCCCGGAGGTCGTCTCCGTTAACCGGAATGTATTGCGCGTGAAGCGCATATACGAGCAGCTCTCGGTCTTGATGACGGTCGATGCACTCCCGGTGAAGAGGAATCCCTCGATCGTCACATACGAGATCCCCTTGCCGGTGAATGAGGATGAACCTCTCAGCTCCGCCTTCCCTCTGTTCTGCGCTTTGATGACGATGCGCTGCTCCGCTGTGCCGGACTTGGTCAGCGAATTCCCGCCGATGTCGTACGAGCCGTCCGCCAGTTCCAGCGTATCGCCGGGGACCGCAGCGGAGAGTGCGCTCTTGAATGAGGAGGCGGAGGTAAAGACCTTCCGTGCGGCGGTGAGTTCCGCCGCAGGGAGTGTCAATAGCAG
>JAVBYA010000220.1 GCA_030824295.1 Bacteroidota bacterium | reverse complement strand
GACGATGAGGATTGTATCCATCATATCGTTAACCGTTTTGCTGTGCAGTTCCGTGCTTTGTCAAACGGAAGAAGTGTCGATCTCTCAATGCCGTTCGGAATTTGTTGCCGTGAAAAAGTCCTTTATCGGAAAGACAAACTCGATCCCTCCCAAGAATCTCTATAAAATTGAAGGATACGAGTATCTGGTCACGATAAGCATGTATACGCAAGACCCCTTTGCGGAGTTCTCTGCACCATTGACATTGTTCTGTTACCACCCGGATAATACGGTCATCAGCATCGCAATGGAGACCAGCGCGATCCGTAAGGGTACCGGGAATTACTATGAGTTTACATTTCCAGTGATCATCAAGTCCGATCGTTGGGTCGGCTTTTCCGTCTCAACGGAAAATGAACGGTGGGAGAAGGAACGCAGCAGTTATGCATCAAGGGTCGGTATCATGCAAAAGGTCTTTCTTCGCACCGTGTCAGACGATGACGACAGATAACAGAAAAGAGACGACTGACGACAGATGGTAGATATCAGATGGCAGATTATTAGATAGTTAGACAAAAGCAAAAGCAAAAGCAAAAACGGACATAGATTCTCCAAAAATGATTGGTAGGTCGGCCTTCAGGCCGACAATCGTTCACCGCAAATGAATAGTAGATAACTGATAATTGGAACGGTAGACAAAAGCAATGAACGTAAATGGAAGTTCAAATGAAGATTCCTTCGACATTGAGGTTGACAGACCATGGCATACGATGAAATCTTGACCGACCGGATCCGAAAGCAATTGCGCCGGCGCAAGGGTCTCGTTGAGAAGAAGATGTTCGGGGGTGTCTGTTTCTTGGTCAACGGCAATATGTGCTGCGGCGTGATCGGCAACGAACTGATCATACGGGTGAAGCCGGAGCAGGCAAGTTCACTTCTCACAAGAAAAGGGACCCGAGTGTTTGATTTTACCGGCAAGCCAAGCAAGAACATGTTGTATATCGGTCACAACGTACTGCAAAGTGATGCTGAACTGAAGGAGTGGTTGACGGTATCATTGAATTTTGCAAGATCGCTTCCCCCCAAGTGATGGTGTGTTCTTCCGGACCTTATAAGAAAGATGGTTTCTTTGAATTCAGCTATGAACACTAAGCGATGCACGATGCAGCTTTCATCTGAAACGTAAATAATTGAATAACTTTTCACTTTTGACGTTCAACTTTTGTCCTCACTTTCATTGTCCACTACTCCTCCATGTCGGATAAACTTAAAGTAGTTCTCGCGTATACCGCCATCTGTACCATCTGGGGCTCCACCTGGCTGGTGATCAAAGTTGGACTGGAAACGATGACGCCGCTCCTCTCCGCAGGACTCCGTTTCGCTCTGGCGGCAGGGATCCTCTATACCATCATCCGCATACGGAAGATACCGATCCCGTGGAACAAGGATACCCGCTGGTTCTTCCTGGTGGCATCGCTCACATCGTTCTCGCTCCCGTTCGGTCTGGTCTATTGGGGCGAGCATCAGATCTCTTCCGGGTTGACCTCGATCCTGTTCGCCACGTTCCCGCTCTGGGTGACCATCATGTCCGCACTGATGCTCTCCGGCGAGAAGGTGAATACCCAGAAAGTGGCCGGTGTGCTGCTCGGTTTCTCCGGCGTGGTGACCATCTTCTATCCTGATGTGCAGTTCGACGGCAATCTGAATGCCATCCTCGGTATGGCGGCAGTGGTGCTGAGTGCGGCCATCCAGGCGTTCTCCGCCGTGCTCATCAAGAAGCACGGTCATTCCATCAGCCCGTTCGTCGTCAGTTTCGTTCCGATGGCCATCAGCGCCGTCATCCTGATGACCGGCAGTGTGCTCCTCGAGGATACCTCTGCGGTCATCTTCACCGCACAGGGGATCTTCAGCATCTTCTATCTGGCTGTGTTCGGCACGGTGGTGACGTTCGTCAGTTACTTCTGGCTGCTCAAGAGGGTAGAGGTGGTGCTGCTCTCCCTGACATCGTTCGTCACGCCGCTCATCGCCATCCTGCTCGGCGTATTCATCCTCGGCGAGCATGTATCGCCGCAGCTCTTCGGCGGCGCCGCGCTCGTCTTCCTCGGCATCGCCTCCGCCCACCTGACGGAGCTCCGTGCTCTCGTCCGAAGATACTTCACTGCGGACCGATGAACGTCCGCGTGTCATCGGGGATCCTCCTGCTGACCATCCTGTGCACCGGTATCGCGGCGGCGTGGGGGACGGAAGGTCACCGCGTGATCAATCTGAACGGTGCACGCATGCTCCCGTTCTCCATGCTCCGGTTCCGTGATGCGGACTACCATTTTGCGGACCATGCCAGCGATGTGGACCGGCGCAAGGTGCGGGACGAGGAGGAGACCTACCGGCAGTTCATCGAACTGGAACGCTATCCGGAGTTCGCACAGCGGACGATGCCGACGGTGATGCTGGACCTGGAGAAGAAATACGGGAAAGAATCGGTCCGCATGAACGGCTACCTGCCGTATCTCGTCCTGATGATGTACGATTCACTGCAGCGGACGATGAAAGCAGCGGACTGGAACGCGACACTCACCGCGGCCACCGACCTTGGCCACTATATCGGCGATATGACCATGCCGCTCAACACGACCATGAATTATGACGGCCAGCTGACCAAGAACCACGGGATCAAATGGCGGTATGAGATCGAATTGATGAACCGCTATTACAACCAGGTGAACTTCAAGCGGACGGAACCGCGCAAGTTCGACAATCCCAAAGCAGATCCGGTCAACCGCACATTCGCACTGATCACCAAATCAAATAGCCGCGTGGGACAGATCATGCGGGCGGATACAATTGCACTGCGTGCCGGGAAGAAGAACTACAACAGCACATACTACTCCGTCCTGTGGAAGGAAGCAGGGAAGTTCACGAACGAACTGATGCAGGAGGGGGCGGACCTGTATGCGGCAATGGTGTACAATGCGTGGCTGAATGCCGGCGGGACGAAACTGGTCTGGCAGGATGAACTGCGCATGCGCGGCGTGCAGCGGGAACCCGAGCCGGAACATCTGGAGCAGAACTATCCCAACCCGTTCAATCCCGTCACCACCATCAAGTATACGCTCAAAGAGAGTTTCTATGTGAAGGTCTCTGTGGTGAATCTGTTCGGCCAGGAACTGGAGATCCTGCACGAGGGACGGCAGAGTGAAGGGCGGTATGAGTGTCAGTTCAACGGTGAGCGGTACCCCGGCGGGGTCTATTTCGTGCGGCTGCAGCTGAATGAGAAGATCGAAGCGCGGAAGATGATCCTTGCCAAGTAAAACGACATCGGGATTCCAACGGAATCCCGATGTCTAAAAACTAGTTGTCCTTCGCCCCCTGGTCGATCCACCGGATGAAGAGATCGACCTCTTCCTCCGACAGCTTCTTCTTGGAGAAGATCGGCATCTGCGCCCCTTTGGGCGGTTTGGGAAGCAGTTTGATGACCAGATAACTGTTGCGGCCGTCACCCGGGATCACCATATTCGATGATTTTCCGCTCGAACGGATCAAGGCAACGTTATCCATCGCGTAGTCGTTCGGATTCTCCTCGTCCTGCTCATGGCATTTGATGCATTTCGCCTTCACCAAAGGATAGAGGTCCTTGGAGTAGGAGACGGTCTGCGCTGAAACCGGCAGGCACCAGGCAAGGATCAGAACAGCGGTCAATGTCAGGGTCGTTCTCAATGCACATTCCTTCTTAGTTATTCTTCGCACCCTGGTCGATCCAGGTCGAGATCAGTTCGATGGTCTCGTCGTCCAGCGGTTTCTTCCCGCGCGGCATCTGTTTTCCGTACGTTGTTGTTCCCCGCAGTTTCATGATGAGCACGCTCTCCTCACCTTTCTTCGGAGTCACGACCGGTCCGTGACGGCTGTCCCCCTTCATCAGTTCCTCGAACGAATCCAGGTACAGGTTGCTCGGACTCTCATCCTCGGTGTTGTGGCAGTTCAGACATTTCTTGGTGAAGACCGGCAGCACATCTTTTTTAAAGGAGACTTTGGTCTTTTTTTCCTGTGCAGTGCCGGCAACGGCGATCAGCAGAAGTGCGATAATGATGGTTCTCATGGTTCCCTTTTTCTGGTCAGTTATTCTTTGCACCGGCGTTGATCCAATCTTCGAACTTCTTGATCTCGTCGGCGGAGAGAAACGGTCCGCCCTGCGGCATCCGCTGGCCGAATGGGGGAGTAGCGCGGAGTTTCAGGACGATGTTGCTGCTGTCCGCTTTGCCCGCCACGATCGCCGGACCGTTGTTGCCGCCGGTGAGCAGCGTTGCGACCGATGCGACGCTCAGTCCGCCGTTGGCACCGTGACAGCCGACGCATCCTTTGTCGGTCAGCAACGGCTGGATATCCGATGAGAACTTCACTTCGGTGGAGACCGGTGTGGTCGGCGGTGTGACCGGATCACCCTGGTCCTCACAGCCGATGATGAATACCGTGAGCAGCAGTGCTGCAATGAAATGCGATCTGAGCTTCATGCGTCGTTCGTCCTTGTCAGAGATAGAAGTGGAACATCATATGGAATTCGTTGTTGTTCGCATCCTTGGGCTGTTCCTGGCTGATGCGGTAGATAGGCCGAACCTCAACGCCGGTGAGCGGGAAGAGCTCCGCACCGATGGTATAGCGGGTGATGGTGCCGTCCTTCTGTGCATTGTTCGGATCGTAGAACTCGTACCCCACCTTCAGATCGATGCCGCTGGTGAGCAGGTAGTTCGCTTCCGCATAGAGGATCGTACCGGTGACATCCTTTTTCAACACGGAGTTATAATTGGTCAGCAGGTCATACTCGCCGAGCAGGGTCAGATTGTTCGCGATGGAGATGACGCCGAAGCCGCCCATGATGGTCGTGGTGCTGTTGACCGCTGCATGCGGAAGGGCGTAATAGGAACCGCCGATGGAGAAGTTCACCACATCCGTACTCATGTTCATATCGCCGCGGAAGACAATTGCTTTCTTCGTGCTTCCCCCGGCTCCCGCCAATCCGCCTTTTCGTCCGTTCATGACCGCTGCCTGGAACGTGAAGATGCCCGGTGAGAAT
>JAVBYA010000080.1 GCA_030824295.1 Bacteroidota bacterium | reverse complement strand
TCTTCGGCTTCCAGGAATGTGAGACCCATCTCGCGGTTGATGTCCACGATCCGGCGGTATTCGGCGTTGAAATATTTGTTGAGGATGGAGATCCCCATATCATGCAGCAGGCCGGCCACGAACACTTCGCCGGTCACGCGGTAGCCGATGTCGCGGGCCAGACGGCGGGCGATGACGCCGGTCGCGATGGAATGGTCCCAGAACACCTTGGTATTGAAATAATTGTCGGTCTTCTTCTGCAGGGAGCTGACGAGGGCGATGCTGATGACGATCTCCTTGAGAGCATCAAAGCCGAGAACGATGATCGCAAAATCGATGGTGGAGATCTTCTTGGGGAAACCGTAAAAGGGGGAATTGGCGATCTTCAGCACCTTGCCGGTGAGTGCCTGGTCCGCAGAGATGATCTTGGCCAGCTGCGATGCGCTGGTCTTGGGGTTATCGACGAGTTCCACCACTTCGAACGCCAGGGAGGGGAGCGCCGGAAGCTGGATGATCGTCTTGACCTTCTCTTTTATTTGTTCCGCATCCATCATACGCAGATCGATCAAACGGCCGTTTCAACAAGGGCGGTGTGAAGCACCGAGATCGCGGACGCGTGGATCTGGAACGCGCGCGACTCGCTGATATGCAGGACCTTACCGATCTCGCGGAACGTGAGTCCCTCGTAGTAGTACAGCAGCACCACCAGACGTTCACGTTCCGGCAGATGCTGGATGGCTTCCACGAGCAGTTCCTTCATCTGCTGTGAACTGACGATCTCGAACGGATTGTTGCTCTCATCATCGGGCAATGCTTCCAGGACGCCTTCGGTGACATTCGAATACACGGAGTGTGTCATTGTGGTCTCTCCCACATCATGGATGAACTGATGGTAATCTTCAACGGACATCTTGAGCCGGCGGCTGGAGATGTAGACCGGATCGGTCGTTTCGGTAAGGCGCGCATTGGCGGCATCGCGGTCCTTCTTGCGGACGGAACGGGGGAACATATCGGCGGAGCGGAGACCGTCCAGAATGGCACCTTTGATGCGGTAACCGGCGAATGTCTCGAACTTCACCCCTTTGCGCGCGTCGTAGCGTTCCACGGCGTCCAACAGTCCGAGGATGCCGAATTGGAAGATATCGTCCGGCGTGAGCGCCGACGGCCGGACGTTCTTTGCAGTGATGGCACCGGCAATCACTTTCACCAGACCGAAATAGGTCTGCACGAGCTCCTTGAGAGCGCCGGGGGTCAATGTCGTAGGCCGTGCGGGCATGGTTGCATTCATAGGGGTACCTGACCATCAGCGGTTCACGCTGCGGTGTTGTTCTCCGGTTCTGTTTTCTGTTTCTCGGACAGCATCGATGCTGCAACGACGATACCGACCATCGTCACGATGGCAGCGATGAAAACGATGAAGGATTTCGAGACCACGTCCAGCATGTCATTGCCGAGGATGGAGAAGATCACCACCGACACGCAAAAGCTGAGGAGTCCGACCTGAAAGATGATCTTGTTCATGCGTACACCGCTTCCTGTTGGTATTCATGGATTGCGCGGCCGCTGAGTGCATGCGCGATGGAGCGGATGCAGAGCGATGCGGCCGATGCCGGGGATGCCACGGCGAGCGGCACCTGAGCAACGATGGAACGGCTCACTGCCGGATCATTCGGCACGATGCCAAGATACCGGACGTCCCGTGAAAGAAAATGCTTCACTGCTGTGCGGAGCTTCTCCGCCGCATCATCACATTCCGTGGCGGACAAACTCTTGTTCATGACGATGTTCAGCGAAATATCACTTCGCTTTGCGTTGACCATCTTGATGACGGCATATGCGTCCAGAATGGCGACCGGCTCATAGTGGGAAACAACGATCACCTGGTCCGCCGAGACAGCGTACGACAGCACCCGTTCCTGGATGCCGGCGCCGGTATCGAAAACGACATCCGTGATGCCGTTGAAGGATGCGCGGGCGGCGGCGATGAAGGCATTGCGTTCGTGCAGCGTGATCTCGGGATAATTGGGGGAACCGGAACTGCCGGCCAGCAGGAACAGACCCGGACGGACCTCCGTGACAGCATCCGCTATGGAGACGCTCTCACTGAGGATGTCCGGAATGCGGAATTTGGGGGAGATACCGAACATCACATCCAGTTTGCCGAGGTTCTCATCTGCATCCACTAACAGGACCTTCCGGCCCGATTCGCTCAGGGCGATCGCGAAATTCATCGCGAACACGCTCTTGCCGACCCCTCCTTTGCCGCTCGTCACCGCCCAGGTGTATACCGGTTCGCCGGTCACCATACGGGGTGCATTCATCGCCAATCGGCGAAGTGCGGAAGCCTGGTCGTTATGTGGATGTTGTTCATGCATGAGCATACCTTCCTTGGTATAACATCTTAGCAAATGTCATACCATCAGAAACGCTGATATCATCAGGAACTGCCTGCCCTGTAGCGAAGAAAGAGACCGGGATCTTGGTTCTCTGCGCAATATTGTACAGTGGCCCAAAGATAGCCGCCTCATCCATCTTGGAAAAGATGAGGTGCGTCGGCTCTAACACGGCGAATTTATCGACGATCTCGTTCAATGTGGGATCGTTCGTCTGTGCGCTCAGCACAAGATGGACCTCATCCGCTTTGGCGGATTGGACGATCTTCTTCAGCTCGGCAAGTTCCTTCTTTGCTTTTTGACTTCGTCCGACGGTATCAATAAAGATCACATCGTGTTTCTGGAACTTCTTCACGGCGGCGGCCACGTCCGCTGCGCGGTACACCACCTGCATCGGGATCTCGGCGATGACGGCGAAGGTCTTCAGCTGTTCGATGGCGCCGATGCGGTACGTATCGCAGGAGATGAGGCCGACGCTCTTGCCGTGCGCCAGTTTCTCGATAGCAGCGAGTTTGGCGATGGTCGTGGTCTTCCCGACGCCGGTCGGACCGACGAGCACAACAACGCGGCTTTTTTTGGCCGGCGCTGCGGCTGCAGCAATAGGAAATCCGGAAGCGATCGTCTGCAGCACGGTCTGTTCGATGACCGTGGAATTCTCCTGTTCCTGGGGATGCACTTTTTTCAGGACCGTATTGGTCAGCGTGACGGCGAACTTCTCATCCACATCCTGCTGCAGCAGGTTCAGGTAGACGTTCTTGAGGGATTCCGGAAGTTCACCGAAATGCTTGTACCGCAGCTGATGCGACAACTGCATCAGCACGCTCTTCATATCCTCCACTTCCGCTTTGAGCTGGATGATATCCGAAGCATCACGCAGCGACTGTGACGGACGCGGTGCCGGAAGTTCCGCTTCGCGTTCGAAGGTGCGGCTCATCTTCCGCAATCCTTCCACTGCCGGTTCCTCGTCGTTCGGCGGTGCCGGAAGCGCAGGAGCGGATTGATATGCCTGGCGGACGGAACGGCGCGAGTAGGTCTGCGGCTGGTCTGCCGGACGAAGTGCGGGCTGTTCATCCACGGCACCGGTGATCTCGAACTGATCCTTTCCGAGCGGCTTCAAGAGTCCGCTCGTCGGGATGCGGCGCGTGTTGAGCACGATGGCGTCTGCACCGAGATCCTCCTTCATCTGTGCGGTGGCTTCTTTGATGCTGGGGGCGAGGAATTTTTTAATTCTCATGGCTGATCTCCAATTTTGCTAGGAATTCGATATCGGTCTCCGGAGGCAGTTCCGTGAACGACAGGATGGAAACGGTCGGGAAGGATGTATGGATGAGTCGGTAAAAATACGGACGCACGGTGGCGGAGCACAGGATGATGGGATGATGTCCGCCGATGACCGCTGCTTCGATGCATTCCTGCAGCGAGCGCTGGATATCGTTGATGGCATTCGGGGAAAGACCAAGACTGGGACTCGACTCGCGGTTGTTCTGCAATGCCCCGGTGATGGTCGCTTCCAGGCGGGGATCCATTGCGATCGCATGAATGGTGCCGCGGCTGTCCGCATACAATCGGGCGATGGTCTCCGAGAGTGAATGGCGGACATATTCGGTCAGCACATCCACGTTCTTCGTCACCTTGGAATAGTCGATGAGTGCTTCCAGAATGGTCACCAGGTCACGGATGGGGATCCCTTCTTTCAGCAGGTTCTGCAGCACTTTTTGCGTGCTTCCCATCGGCAGATTCTCCGGATTCATCTCTTCCACGACCGCCGGATGTTCCTTCTTCAGGTTCTCAATGAGCTTCTTCGTATCCTGACGGGAGAGGATCTTGTCCGCATTGGCGCGGAGCACTTCCTGCATATGCGTGGAGAGGACGGAGACCGGTTCGACGACCGTGTAGCCGTACATCTCCGCTTCGATGCGGTGCTGGTCCTGGATCCACACGGCGGGCATACCGAACGCCGGTTCCTTCACTTTCATCCCTTCGATCTCCTTCTCCGCATTGTTCGGACTCATTGCCAGGAAACGGTCCACCATGAGCGAGTTGCTTGCTACAACGTTCCCGCGGATCTTGAAGACATACTGGTTCGGTTCGAGCTGCAGATTGTCCCGCACACGAATGGGAGGAATGATGATGCCAAGCTCGATGGCGAGCTGTTTACGGAGGTTGGTGATGCGGTTGAACAGGTCCCCTCCCTGCGTCTCGTCCACCAGCGAGATGAGACCGTACCCGATCTCCAGTTCCAGATTGTCCACCTGCAGATAGTCCTCGATGTTCTCCTCGCTCTTCTTCGTCTCCTTCGGTTTTTCGACCGGCGCTGCCTTCGCACTCTCCTGTGATTTCATCGTTGTGTAACCGATGGCTCCGGCGATGGCGGAAAGGAACAGGAACGGAATGGTGGGGAGACCGGGAATGATCGCAAAGACCGCCAGCGTGGCGGAAGAGATCAGGACCGCTTTCGGTTTCCCGAAGAGCTGACCCTGCACCTCCTGGTCCAGCTGATTGCCGGAGGCGCTGCGTGTTACGACCATACCAGCGGCGGTCGCAATGATGAGTGCGGGGATCTGTGTGACGAGACCGTCGCCGACCGTGAGCATGGTGTAGTTCTTGAGGGCATCGGTGAAGGACATATTCCGCTGCGCCATGCCGATGACGAACCCGCCGATGATGTTGATGATGTTGATGATGAGGCCCGC
>JAVBYA010000250.1 GCA_030824295.1 Bacteroidota bacterium | reverse complement strand
TCTCCATGGAAACGGAATGCCAATACGGGAAAGAGAGACTCCACATCGCCACGCTGATGAAACCGTACAACCGCACGATGGAGAACGACCTTCCGGCGGACGGACCGGTGTTGGATTTCTCCCAGACCCCGATCATGAGCCGTGTGCTGCCGCTGAAGAGCGGCGCGTCGTGGTCCTTCCCTTCCGTCAATCCGCAGACGAACACCATTGTCCCGTTCACCCTTAAAGTGATCGGCGAGGAGAAGATGAACGGGATCGATTGCTACAAAGTGGAAGAGGAATCGTTCGAAGGAAGGTCCATCTCGTGGGTGGAGAAAGGTGGGAACCATCGCATCCTGCGGATCGAACAGCCGGAAGCGGGACGTGTTTCGGAACTGATCCGCTGATCACTTTGCCCATCCCCGCCGGCGGACCGGTTGCTCAACGGCGGGTTTGGATACAAGGTCGTTCATGGATCTCTGTGAAGGTGGACCGTACCGCTCTCGGGCGGTGGTTCGGGACAAGGACAAACTTGAGGATATGTTCACCAAGGGCCGTCCGACGGAACAGTCCCTCCGAACACCGTGAAAGGGTCCCGCCGTGCGCATGCGGGACCCGAACAACGGCGATCACTTCTTCAGGACGAAATTCCGCTCATCCTCCTGCATCACGGCCGTGTAGAACTTCTTGAACGCTGCATACTCCCCGGATGCGATGCTCTCCTTCCGGTAGACCATTTCGCGCACCGCCGTGATCGTTCCGTTGGCGAAACTCGTCCGCACGGTGTACCGTCCGAACGGTGAATCGATGACCGTCTGCGGTTTCAGGTCGACCGGCTTCATCCCCTTCTCCACTTTGATCGCCAGTGTCTCCCGGACCGTGTCCGCTCCCGGATAGAATTCGAAATCGAACGACCGCTCATTATAGGATAACCCGTCCTGCGGCATGAACTGGTCGCTCCAGACATTCTTCAGGATCGTCAGACCGGCTGCGCGCGTGACGTAATTCTGTGCCGTAAATGCATAGGTGCTCTGTACGACAACGGACGGACCGTCCAGCTGTTCGAACTCGAGGCGGAGCAGTTTCACGTTGGTGTACTCGCCGGTCAGGGACTGCACGAGGTCCTTCTCCTGATCCTTCCTGCCGAGATTCCTGTACGCGGACCGGTACTGACCGGCCGGACTGCCGGTCCGGACCGCACTCTTGGTGATGGTCACATCATTCCCGCTCCCCAGCACGATCTCCTGCCGGCGGACGATCGTCCGCGCCATGGAATGCGTCCTGTCCAGAGAGAACGGCTGCGTAGTCCCTTTCTTTATCGTCAACGCAAAGGCATTCTGGTCCATCATCGGCAGCGAGCCGGCCGGGAAGTTGTATGCGGTCAGATCGAAGTACCGCAGACCGGTGGAGGTCTCCACTCCGACGATGCAGTGGTTGAAATCGACGGACGGGAGCGAGAAGCGTTTGTACCCCTGGTCCCGCGTGTTCACCAGCACATGATGCGCAGTGATGCCGACCTCCTTCAGCATGGCGATGCACAGGGTCGCCACATCCTTGCAGTCGCCGAGTTTATGGACCATCACATTCCGTGCGGACTGGGGGATGTACGCGGTCTGCCGGAAGGAGACGTTGCTGTACCGGATCTTCTCCGTGATGTAATCATAGATCACCCTGATCTTCTCCTCTTCACCCGCCTGCGGCCGGTCCCGGAACAGCTCCTTCACTGCGGTGCGGATCTCGTACGAGGACCGCGTCTTCTCGCGCGCCAGGTCCGAATACCAGTTCACGATGTACTCCCAGGAAGGGATGCTGGAGATATGGAGGATCGCACCGACATCCTCCCACGCCGGCATATCCTCCTCGTAATCCATCGACGGGACATTCTCACGGTGCCAGGTGTAGCGGATCCCTTCCGGCAGCGTATCGATGGAGGGTTGCAGCGACGAATGCTGCATCCGGTAAGTGAATTGTTTGTTCGCCGGAACGATCAGGGAGTATCGGATGAGCGATGCCGGAAGGAAACTGCTAAAACCCACCTTGTCCCAGAAATGCCGTGAGAGTTTCCCGTTGTAGAAGTTCTTCACCCGCCATTTCAGATGGATGATATCCCCGGTCTCCAGGGATTTGAACACCACGGCGTTGTTGTCCACATCGGCTTTGATCTCGTTACCGTCGCCTTTGATGACGACCGCCTTCTCCACGATGAGCACTTCGGAGTGCGAATTGAAATCGATGCCGTACTCCTTGAAATGGTCCACCCCGCGGCTGTTGAAGACCTTCACCAGGACCTCGCGGGAGTACTCGGAGGCCCCTTCCGGATAGACGATCCGCTTGGTGTCGTCCAGCAGGAAGAGCGCCGCATCGTCGGGGAACCGGTCAGCAGCCGGTGCGGATTGGATGACCGCACGCGGGTCCGATGACGGGAACCGGGTGAAGATGAACGGTTTGGATTCGAGTTCGCGGAGTGCTTCGCGGGCATCGTACCGGGTAGGCTGATAGGTGAGCGCATCACGGAACGCCTGCTGCGCTTCGGTGTATTTGCCACTCATCCGCAGGATTTGGCCGAGTTTCTCCAGACAGGTCGGGTTGTCCGGGGCCAGGGTCATGGCGGAACGGACCGCACTCTCTGCCTTGGTGTACTGCTGCAGCTGGTTGTACACTTCTGCCAGCTGCAGATAGTATCCCGGCGCCAGCGGCAGCAGGGTGAACAGGGAATTGAACCGCCGCTCGAACTCCTTTACATCGTTCGCCCGGAGGTGTAATTCCGCAAGGGCATAGATGGCATCCGCAGAGTATTCACGGCTAAGATATTCACGATACACCTCCATGGCCGGTTCGAATTGCCTTTCCGTCTGCAGCACGATGGCAGCACGGAGCCGCGTGAATTGCCATACCTCCGGATACCGCTGGTATGCCTCGTTGGCATAGGCGATCAGCTTGTCCGTTTGTTTCTTCCGATTGTAGAAATCGATCAGGAATGCGTAGGTGCTCCGCTCGCCCGGCAGCAGCCGTTCATACTCCCGCAGTTTCTTCTCGGCATTGCTGAAATCCTCGCTGTCCATATACTGACCGTACTGATAGGCGATGGATGCCGGGATCGCCGGGTCCAGCGATGCGATGCGGGCATAGATATCCCCCACTTCGCTCTGCTTCTCTCCGCGGGTGAAGACCTCCACCATCTTCTGATGGGCGATGGCGCAGGTCGGCAGCCGTTCAAGAAGCTGGCGCATCACCTCTTCCGCCTCTTCCGCTTTGTCGTTCCGCAGATACGTGTCCGCCAGCAGCAGATAGTTCTCCGGATGGTCAGGATGCTGACGGATCCGTTCCGTGAAGAACTGTTCCGCGAAGTTGGCGATGGGCCGGACCGGTACCGCGGCGCCGGTCGGATAGGGTTGGGGTGTGATGCTGTACTGGAGCCCCTCCACCGGAATCCCGCCCGCATCCGTGATGCGCAGCAGGAAGTTACAGGAGGAGATCTCGGAGTATCCGCATTTGATCAGGATCCGGTTCCATCCCTGCTGCAGTTCGGTCTCCGCAATGTAGGTGTCCAGATCGTTGTTGTTCTCATCACGCACCTCGATCACTGGCACATCGTTCAGGAAGGTCTTCAGCGATCCGGATGTGCCCACCCGCAGCTGCACGGTCCGTTTCCGGTCCGAATGGACGAACGTATTGGCGTAGTACACGGAGCTCTCGTACCCGAAATACCGGTCGAAATCGATCCACCGATCGTTCCGGATGGTGTTGATGGTATGCCACCGTACCGGGATGTCGTTCTTCCCGGGATACTGCCGCTGCGGAACGAACTCCTGCTCCGGCGGATAGACGTTCGAGAATCCGGACGCCGATGTGTTGTCGAACGGGCCGATCATCTGCCATGCGGTGACCGCACGGATGCGGTCGTACATCCGCTTCGATTCCTCCAGTCTGTTCTCCTTCTCAAGGAATCCTCCCAGCATCTGATAGGCGCTTCCCTGCAGTTTCCCGGCCGCCTTCCCGTCGCTGGTCACCTTCTGCAGCATCTCGATGATACCGGCCGACCGGGGCGAAGGATGGGAACGGACCATTTCCGTGATCCAGACGGCGAACAGATACGGGTACGGGTCGGAGGTCTTCTGCAGTCCGGTACGGAATGTCTCCCACGCTTTCACATCCCGCTCTATGATGCTGTACACATAGGCAAGCGATACATAGGGGCGAAGATCGTTCGGGTCCTCTTGGATGGCGGCCTGGAATGCGCGTTCAGCATTGGACAGGGAGTTCTCGTTGCAGAGCTTCCAGCCGTGGTTCACCAGCGAATCACTGACGGACGACGATTGGGAGGTAAGGGGGAGCAGAAACAATAATGCGATGATCAGATGTGATCTCATAGTTCACTCTCAGTGCGGATAGGTGGGAAAGGTGAGATTGTCCGGCAGGTCTATGGCGTTAACTCTGAACCACACACAACAGAAACACTCCGACAATGACTCATTGCTTTGAAAACATAGAGAGTATTTGAGAAAAAAACTATAACGTAAATACGGGATGCAAAATTACGGAGGGCAAAAAAAGAGGGGTATAAGAGACATCGGAGTCGTGAATCCGATTTTCATGTTAGAACACGTTCCGGATATTCAGCTGAATGGTTGACCGCCTCACCGCATCCGTTCGGCAGCCCGGAGGGTATTCACCATCAGCATCGCAATGGTCATCGGACCGACCCCTCCCGGCACAGGAGTGATGGCAGAGGCGATCTCTTTTACTCCCTCGAAATCCACATCCCCGACCAGTCGTGATCCGTTCTTCGCAGCTTTGTCTTCGATGCGGTTGATGCCGACATCGATCACGACCACGCCCGGCTTCAGCATCTCTTTGGTGACCGCAAACGGCACACCGACCGCTGCAATAAGAATGTCCGCTTGTTTCGTATAGTACGCAATGTCCTTCGCCGCCGTATGCGCGATGGTCACAATGGCATTCGCCCACGGCTTCTTCTGCACCAGCATGTTCGCGATCGGTTTGCCGACAATGTTGCTCCGCCCCACCACCACCACATGCTTGCCGGACGGGTCGATATTCGACCGTTTCAGCAGCTCCACGATGCCGTACGGCGTGCAGGGAA
>JAVBYA010000168.1 GCA_030824295.1 Bacteroidota bacterium | reverse complement strand
AGTACTTCGAACTCAAAGAGGGGCGCTACGATTCTGCCCGGGTGATGTACAACCGAGCACGCGCGGAATTCCCCGCCTCCGAGATCACCCCCGATGCAGCACGGAAAGGGGAGATGTTCAACAAGTACTTCGACCTGTGGAAGGATCTGTCACGGTTCGATTCACTGTACCGTGCTGAACAGAACAGACCGCTGGAAACAGATACGGTTCCGGTTGTGAGCGATACGCTCGCAGTGAAGGACAGTGCCGGTGTGAGACCGGAGACGCGGATTAAACGGATGGCGAAGACCATCAAAACAGATGCCAAGAAGGATTCTGCATTGTCCGCCGATTCACTCCGGAACAAAGAGCGTCTGCGCAAAGAGCAGGAACGCGCCGTTCTGCTCGATTCATTGCATCGGTCCATGGCCAGAGCGAAGTTCGAATTAGGCGGACTGTTCTTTCTGGAGATCCAGCAGCCAGACTCTGCACTGCGCTGGTTCGAAGATGTCATACAGAACCACGCTGCATCACCGTACGCACCGCGCGCACTCTATACCAAAGCGGAGATGTACCGTACCGTGCTGAACAGACCGCAGCCGGATCGCGATGCATTGTACTCCCAACTCATCGACCGGTACAGCAGCTCTGCATACGCGAACGAAGCACGTAAATCCCTCGGTCTTCCCGTTGTCGTGGCACAGGTCGATACGGCCGCCGTTCAGTTCGAACAGGCAGAACAGCTAGCGGAAGCGAATGACCTGAAGACGGCAGTGCAGCTGCTGAAAAGGACCGCCGTCCAATACCCCCTCTCGCCCTTCGCTCCTCGCTCTCTGTACACAGCCGGCTGGCATTACGAACACACGATGAATGTGCCGGACAGCGCCTATGCGGTCTATCAGCGGCTGGTGTCGCTGTTCCCGTCATCGTCATTTGCAGGCAAAGTGCGCGGGAAGATCATGGAGTATGATGCAGAGAAGAAGCGCATCGAAGAAGAGAAGAAAGAAGCAGAACGGGCGGAAGCCGAAGTGAAAGCTGCTGCCGAAGAACTGAAGAAGGGAAAGAAGAAACCGGCCGTTGCACCGGCTCCAACGGATTCCACCGGAACGCAGGAACTTGAAGCGCCGTCCGACACACTCTCAACGCCCAACGATCAATTATGAAGCAGGAACTCGTCCCGATCCATTCCTTCCAGCAGCTCACACCGGAGATACTTGAATTGACGTTCATCTCGGACCATCTCGCCGCGACGGCGCAGCCGGGACAATTCATCAATATCCGGGTCGACAATAGTTTCCCGCTGCTCCGCAGACCATTCAGTATCTTCAACATTGAAGGGAACAAGGTCTCCATCATCTTCAACGTGATCGGTACCGGAACGAAAGTACTCGCACGGAAACGGACCGGCGATACCATCGATGTGCTCGGGCCGTGTGGCAACCACTTCCTTTCCTTTGTGGATGATTCGTTCGATACGGCACTGTTCATCGGCGGCGGGATCGGGGTAGCACCGTTCCCGTTCCTCACCTCCCGATACCCCGCAGGGAAGAAGGTCCTCACGTATGTCGGCGGGCGGCAGAAGGACCTCATCGTGCAGAAAGGACTGCGCGACCCGCGCATCGCTACGGATGATGGTTCGCTCGGCTTCTCCGGTACGGTGCTGGACCTCATCAAACGCGATCTCGCAGCGTCCCCGGTCAGCAGACCGAGGTTCTTCGTTTGCGGTCCCACACGGATGATGAAAGCGGTCGCTGAATATGCCAAGGAGATCGGTGCTTCCTGTTATGCCTCGCTGGAATGCGATATGGCGTGCGGCATCGGATTGTGTCAAGGCTGCAATATAGAGATGGCAGCCGGCGACAAGAAATACCGTCTGGTCTGCAAGGACGGGACAATTTTCGAAACCCAAAGTGTGAAACTCCCATGATCGAATCGTTCAAACTCAGGGATGTCGAGTTCAAGAACCGGGTATTGGTCGCATCCGGAACCTTCGGATACGGCGATGAAGTGCCGGACCTCGTCGATATCTCCCGTCTCGGCGGGATCATGACCAAGTCCCTCTCCATGAAACCGCGGGACGGCAATCCCAATCCGCGTATCACGGAGACCAGCAGCGGAATGCTGAACTCCATCGGTCTGGCGAATATCGGTGTGCATAAATTCATCAACGAGAAACTCCCGGCGTTGCGTGCTTTCGATACCAGGATCATCGCGAACATCGCCGCAAGCAGCGTGGAGGAATATTGCGCCGTCCTCGAATTGCTCGATGCCGAGTCCGGTGTGCACGGATTCGAGATCAATGTCTCCTGCCCGAACGTGAAAGAGGGAGGACTCAGTTTCGGCACGGATCCGGCACTCGTCTCCCGCATCACACGTGAACTCAGACGGCGTACGGCAAAACCGCTCATCATCAAACTCACTCCCAACGTCACGCACATCTCCGAATTCGCGAGGGCGTGCGAGGCCGAAGGGGCGGACGCGCTTTCCGTCATCAATACCGTCATCGGTATGGCGGTGAACATCCACAAACGGACGCCGAAGATCGCCACGACCACCGGCGGACTCTCCGGTCCCGCGGTGAAACCGATCGCTCTCGCTAAAGTATATGAAACGGTGAATGCGGTCAAGATACCGGTGATCGGGATCGGCGGAATCGTTACGTGGGAGGATGCGGCGGAGTTCCTGATCGTCGGAGCGTCCATGGTGCAGATCGGTACGGCGAACTTCATCAATCCCTCCACCGGAGTCACGGTCGCCGAAGGCTTGAAGGATTTCTGTGCGAAGAACGGACTGTCCGATGTCGGCGCGCTCGTCCGCACTCTGCAGACGAACAAAACGATCTCTGTCGTCGATTCCTGGCTGTAGGTCCTATTCTTTCCGACCCATGGATCAATCCATCGCGTATCTTTATTCCCTCCAGAAGTTCGGGATGAAATTCGGACTGCGGAACATCCGTGCACTGCTCAGTGCTGCCGGAGACCCGCAGAAGAAATTCCCTTCCATCCATATCGCCGGCACGAACGGCAAAGGGTCCACCAGTTCCATGACCGCAGCGATCCTCACTGCCGCGGGATACTCCGTTGGATTGTACACTTCACCGCATCTTGTTTCGTTCCGGGAACGGATACGCATCAACGGGACGATGATACCGCAGAAAGAACTCGTCCGCCTCGTCCGGCTGCTGAAGCCGGAGATCGATGCACGGCAGGCGACCTTCTTCGAAGCAGCGACCGCCGTTGCGTTCCGGTACTTTGCAGAACAGCAAGTGGACATCGCCGTCATCGAAACTGGTTTGGGAGGACGGCTCGATTCCACCAACATCATCACCCCGCTGGTTTCGGTCATCACCACCATTGCAAAGGACCATCAGGAACAGCTCGGTGATACATTGACGGCGATCGCAGAAGAGAAGGGAGGCATCATCAAACGGCACGTTCCGGTGGTGGCGGGCTGGATCGGCGGTGCGCCGCTGCGTACGCTCAATGATATCGCTCAACTGCGTCATGCTCCTTTCCATTCAGCAAAGAACTTCAACATTCCCCGCGGCACCGTGCTGGATCTGTATGGAGAGTTCCAGGAGCGGAATGCGCGGACCGCTGTTGCGGCAGTCACACTCATCAGCCATTCCATGCCGGTGGGTGATGCTGCTATACGCAACGGCCTCGCAAACACGACACGCTTATCCGGAATACGCGGCCGTTTCGAATTGCGCAAAGGGAAGCCGGACATACTGATCGATGTCGCTCATAATCCTGAAGGTATGCTGACGCTTTCGGACGAACTCATGCGGTTGAAAAGGAAAAAGATCGTCATTGTCTTCGGTGTGATGAAGGATAAGGACTACCATTCAATGCTGAATGCACTCATTCCGGTTCGCCCGTTGGTCATTGCAGCACAGCCGCAAGGGGAGAGGGCGCTGCCGGTCCAGGACGTTGTTGTTGAATGCCGCAGGATCGGTTTGACGGTCACCGCATCGAAGGACGTTCCTGATGCCGTACGGATCGGCAGAACGCGTGCCGGGAAGACGGGATTGCTGGTGATCGCCGGATCGAATTTTCTGGCAGGTGAGGTCCTGCCGCTGCTGGAAAATAAGTCTTGACAATAAAGCTGAATTCCTATACTTTTACACCAGTCTATTACGTGTCACTCTTACCGAATCTTCAATCCACTCACGCGAACGCTTCTGTCTATTTCACCGGAATCCATCAGTTAACTAACCGTTGTCTCTCATCTTTGTATCCCACACGCATTATACATCTCTTCACTTCTAAGGGGGTAGTCTTCGCATATGCCAATGGACATTTCTGAACTCAAGTCCAAAAAGATCTCCGACCTCAATAAGATCGCCCGTGAACTCGGCTTGTCCGGTTACAGTGATCTCCGCAAACAAGAACTCATCTTCAAGATCCTCGAAGCGCAGAGCGCGAAGGATGGTCAGACCTTCAGTAAAGGAGTGCTCGAAGTACTCCCCGACGGATATGGATTCCTCCGTTCCACAGACTATAATTACCTCCCGTCGCCCGATGATATCTATGTTTCCCCGTCGCAGATCAAGAAATTTGCATTGCGGACCGGTGATACGGTCAGCGGTCAGGTCCGTCCTCCGAAGGATGGAGAGCGGTTCTTCGCGCTGCTGCGCGTGGAAGCGGTGAACGAGGATGAACCGGATAAGATCCGTGAACGCATCCTGTTCGACAACCTGACGCCGCTCTATCCCGAAGAACGGCTGACGCTGGAAACGGCCCCGGGCGAGTATGCCATGCGTGTGCTGGATATGCTCGCGCCTATCGGCAAAGGACAGCGCGGAATGATCGTCTCCCCGCCGAAGGCCGGTAAGACCATCATGCTGCAGAAGATCGCCAACAGTATCGCCCGTAACCATCCGGAAGTGAAACTGCTGATGCTGCTCATCGATGAGCGTCCGGAAGAAGTGACGGATATGGAACGGAGCGTCAGTGCAGAGGTCGTTGCCTCTACGTTCGACGAACCGCCCGAACGCCACGTGCAGGTCGCCGATATGGTCATTGAGAAAGCGAAACGCCTGGTGGAAGCGAACTACGACGTGGTCATCCTGCTGGACAGTATCACCCGTCTGGCCCGTGCGC
>JAVBYA010000302.1 GCA_030824295.1 Bacteroidota bacterium | reverse complement strand
CATCGTCCCGCACACCGGTCCCGTTCACGGCCGTGCCGTACTTCTCCGCCCCGTCTCCCTCCTTCCGTGATTCGTTGCAGGTGGAGATCCATGCGACGGAACCGGGAGCGACGATCCATTACACAACGGACGGCACAACACCGACGGCCGCTTCAAAAAAATATTCCGGACCGATCGTTCTGAAGACATCAACGACCGTCCGTGCTGTTGCGCGCCGGAACGCCGTCCTCAGCGCACCGGCGGAGGCAGCGTACATAAAATCCAACGCTATCGGCACGGTCACATTGCGGACGCCGTTCAGTGAACAGTACACCGCCGGCGGGAAGGATGCACTGGTGGACGGCATCACCGGCGTGGAGGATTTTCGCGTAGGACATTGGCAGGGATACTATCAGGACAACCTTGATGCAACGGTCGATCTCGGCAGCGTGCGTCCCATCCAGTCGGTCCGCGCCCGATTCCTGCAGGACAACAATGCATGGATCTTTTTTCCGACATCCGTGAAGATCGAAGTGTCACAGAACGGCGGCTCGTATCAAACGGTGTTCGAAGGAGGATTGGGTATCGCACCGCAGCAGGAAGGAGCGATCATCAAAGCGGCGGAGGCATCATTTTACGGATACTACCGATATGTGCGGGTAACGGCGAAGAACATCGGTCTCTGTCCCCCTTGGCATAAAGGCGCCGGAGGGAAAGCGTGGCTGTTCATTGATGAGATAGAAGTGAAATAGAGCGTCTTAAAGGACGTGATAATTCCAAATTACAAATTCCAGATTATCAAAAGTGTTAGTAGGATCATTGTATCCACAGACGACTGCGATCCCAGTTAGCTGGAAACCCTATAACTTCCAATGGTATATTCTGGGAATCGAGGAGCAATTCAAACAGAGCATTGCTCCATGAAGCGGCTTGATCATCTGCCGATAGAATATATCGTAAGATCGTGAGTATGCTGAATAGTTGATCCCGCGGGATCTTCACTGGTTCATGCCAATCGGGATACTTCTGCTCCCTAGGGATCTTCGGCTGAAGATTCAATGGACGTCCGATCAATCGTCCATGATGTGCACAAATATTCCTTACATGATTGATCGATACGAGCCAGGACAGGAACACCGTATCGCTGACGTTGTAGTGTGACGCGATCTGTTTCTTCAACTTCCGATCGATCCCCCGATACAGCGTCAGCATCTTCCCAAAGCTCATGACCTCCACTGCCATCCAGATCGGCGGGATACAATGATCTTCACCATACTTCAATCGAAAGTGGTGGATGAACGGTTCATGGGAACGATCGATCTCTTCACGGATCTCTAAGAACCATTTCGTGTACGTATCCAGTGAGATCTCCGGAAGAAATAATGGAGAATCATATGCAAAAGGCCCATGCTCTTGCGCCACAACGTACGCGATCCTTGTCCTGACCGCCACCTCGATCCGCTCAACGGCATCTAAAACGATCAATCGCAATCGACGATCGAATGAATACCTCTGCCAGACCAATTCCAGCGTAGTATCTTTGCGAAACATATGGTCGGCATTCCTGAACGGATAGAGGTAGGTGCTGAGACGATAGTAGTTGACCGTAGAAAGACGCCGGAGAAGGACCTCCCTTTCGGCGAGAAGTCCTCTTGCTAAGAGAAGATCGGCTTGTTGCTCAAGGGTGAGCGGAGGTTTATCGAACCGCATGGTCCGCCCCCGTACAAAGAAACGCCCACCGGATTTCGCATGCAATGCAGAGGCGCGGCGGGCTTGCTGTGTTCAATATAGGGATGAACCACGATACTTTCAACCCGGAAACTCTCAATGTTGTTCGGTTGCATGAGTTGCTTCAGGGAAAATATCTCCAATTTTCTCTTCACACAAATAATTGCTGCAACAATCCATTGTCCGCCAAGGTGCACTCTTTCTTCGCGACAGGCTGAATATAGATATCGGCGGGCTATTTCAGATAATATTTCAGCGGGTTCGGCACCACCGAACATTCCTCTGCCAGCGCCATGTGAGCGATCTTCCCTTCGTTCCGCAGCTGATACAGTTTCGGAACGATCTTGTCCCGCAGGTCCACCGGCGTCAGCGGGTTGATGTGGATACCGGTCCCTCCTTCGAATCCCGCCGGCACGTTCACCCGCAGCCGCAGCAGGATGTGCCACGGCATCTTATAGACCGCATCGAACGGCGTGTAGTACCATTCTTCGTTACAGGAGAGCTGTGCGCCGAGAGCGGCGTGGCACGCATGAACGAGATTGCTCATACATCGCACCTCCTCCTCTGACTGTTCGTGCGGACGGGCGAAATATGATTTCGAATAGATCTTCACGGTGGGATAGCGGTGACCGATGCCGACGCATGCCACGGCACAATCATTCTCCGCAAAGACCAGATTGTACTGCGCCGAAAGATTCACCCCCAGCTCATTGAAGATGTTCGGCTCTTCCCGCACCAGCTGTATCTGTCCGCCGATGGAAGCCCCCCATTCATCCAGTCCGCACACCTGCTTGTGCAGATGGTCGAACGACGCCCCGGCCTGTTTCAGCCAGTTCTGGAAGACGGAAATGTAACGGATGTACCGGTTGTAGCCGAGCATGTCGCGCATGGCGTCGATGGTGAAGCGAAAATACTGGTAATGCTCCTCCACGCTCAATGTGCCGGATGAACGGAGCTGGGAATCATCCTTCGCCCCTTCCGCATAGTGTGCGCGGGCGATGATGAGCTCATGGCATCCGCCGAAGAAGGCATCGACCATCTTCAGTTTGTCGAAGACCTCTTTCTTGTGGATCTCCTCTTCCGTCCTGCCGGACTGAACAAGTTTATAATGGATGATATCATCGATGTGCTTCTCGCCCCGCGGATCGGCGATATAGCGGTCCCGCCATTCTATCAGCCCCTGGTTGAGCCGATAATGATAATTCTTCTTCCAGTAGTCGATGGTGACGATCTCGAACAGATTGCCGGTCCTTCGGAACTCTGCGACCGTGTTGGCATATTGGTCCGGCGGCAGATGCGCCAGTGTCTCATACCGGCCGTTCTGCAGCACCAAACGTGCTTTTTCCGGCGGCACTTCGAAGTATTTGGAACGGCAGAAACTGCAGTAGTCCTCCGGCTCGTGCGGCTGGAGCGGATTCGGCGTGGATTGGTGGTGATTGACGAGAGGTTTGTTGCCGCGTCCGGGAACTGCCCAGACCTCGGTGTGGGTGAAGGGATTGACCTGCTTCACCGTCCCGTCCGGCATCACGTTGTAGTACGCGGTGTAATTGCGGGAGAACATAGGGTGGTTCCTTCCTGCGCGGTGTGATACACCGCGACCGAACGGAGACCGCAATGGGAGCAGCGTTCCCCGGCAGGCGCCGGGGAACGTGCGGGTTCCGTCAGACTTTTGTCACGATCTTCAGCATCTGCTGCACTTTCTTCGGCGAGCTGGACTCGGCATAGAAGCGGATGATCGGCTCCGTGCCGGAGGCGCGGATCAGGACCCATCCGTCCTTCGTGGTCAGCTTGATGCCGTCGGTCATATCGTACTTCACCACTTCGAACGGACCGACCTTCTTCGGTTTGGAGGAGAAGTGTTTCATCACTTTCTCTTTCTGCACGACGGTCAGGTGAGCATCGATGCGGCCGAAATGATGTTCGCCGAACTCGTCGAACAGTTCCTTCACCAGCGCGCTCAGTTTCATCCGGCGCACCGCCATCACTTCCGCCAGCAGGAAGCCGATGAAGATGCCGTCCCGCTCGGGCAGATGTCCTTTCACCGCGATACCGCCGCTCTCTTCGCCGGCGATGATGATGTCCTTCTCCGTCATCAGACGGCAGAGATACTTGAAGCCGACCGGCGTCTCATAGAGGCGCACGTTGTAGTGATCGCACATCTTGGTGATCAGATCGGTCACGGAGAGCGACTTGGCCACCGCGCCGCGGTAGTGCTTCCGTTCCATCAGGTACTTCAGCAGGATGGCGAAGATACGGTGTGAATCAACGAAGTTCCCTTTCTCGTCCACCGCACCGATGCGGTCCGCATCACCGTCCGTTGCGAAACCGAAATGATATTTGCCCGCGCGCACTTCCATGCTCAGCTCTTCGGTGTTCTGCGGCAGCGGTTCCGGATTGGTCGTACCGAACGACGGATTATAATCGCTGCGGATGGTCCCCATCTTCGGCAGGAACAGTTCGGGGATCCCCATGCCGGCGCCGTGCATCGCATCGTGCATGATCTTCAGTTTCACCGACTTGATCAGGTCGAACTCGATCTTCGTCTGCAGGTCCGCCACATAGATCTTCGTCAGATCGATGTATTGGATGAGCCGTGCTTTGATGAGCTCTTCCACGCTCTTCAGTTCCACCGGCAGTTCGGTGACATCCTGCAGCGGAGCCAGTTCCTTCTCCACATCGGCGATCATCTCCGGATGCGCCGGTCCGCCGAAATCCCCTTTGATCTTGAATCCGTTGTACTTTGCCGGATTGTGACTGGCGGTGATCACCACGCCGCCGGCTGCTTTCTTCTTCACCACACCCAGCGAGACCATCTGCGTCGGCGAGATCTTGTCCGCCAGCAGCACCTTCACTCCTGCCGATGCGATCACCTGCGCGGCGCAATGAGCGAACTCCTTCGACAGGAACCGTGCATCGTAGCCGATCACGACGCCGTTCTTGACCGACTTATGTCTGGAAAAATAGCGCGCCGTCGCCAATGCGACCTTCTGCACGCCCGCAAAGGTGAAATCCTCTGCGATCACTCCGCGCCAACCGTCCGTACCGAATTTGATGTTTGCCATAGTATAAGGGTATTTGATGGGAGTCCACCGCTGCCGTGAGGCCGGCAGGGGCAGTTTTTTCTTTGTTATTGAGCAAAATATACTAAAATTTGAGACTTGAAGAAAGGATGAAAATGGCTTTGCGCACTCCTCTGCTGTTCATGTTCCTGCTGCTGCCCGCTTTGGCACTGCCGCAGGAACGAACAGAGAAAAAATATCATTTCTATCGTCCCGACAACCGGTCCTTCGGCTCGGAATCGCAGGTGGGACCGGTGAACGTGTTCCTGAACGGTGCGTACGATATGCTGCGCAACGGCGGGCATAGGAAGGATGTGCTG
>JAVBYA010000508.1 GCA_030824295.1 Bacteroidota bacterium | reverse complement strand
ATTCGATCATTGCCACATGGGCGCCGTCACCGAGACGCTGACCCAATTTGATCACACGGGTGTATCCGCCCGGACGCGTTGCCACTTTCGGAGCGATCTCAGCGAAGAGCATTTTGACCACTTCTTTGTCGTTGATGTGGCGGGCGACTTCACGGCGCGCATGGATATTCTTCGGTCCGCCTTCCACCTCGTTCGCAACGGCGTTCTTTGCGCGGGTGATCAGTTTCTCCACGAACATCCTGGTCTCTTTCGCTTTTGCCAGAGTCGTTTGGATGCGTTTGTGCCGAAGCAGTTCCGTTGAGAGTGCATTCAACAGAGCTTTGCGATGGCTTGCCGTGCGTTGTAATTTTCTTCCCGATCGTCCGTGTATCATTTCTGCTCTTCCTTTTAGTCGCTGTCTTTCAAATATTTATCGACATCCATGCCGAATGTGAGATTGTTAATTTCCACGATGGCCGAGAGTTCCGCAAGGGATTTGCGGCCGAAGTTCCTGAACTTCAGCAACTCTGCTTCGTCCTTGCGGACGAGGTCGCCGAGCGTTTTGATGTCCGCTGCGCGCAGGCAATTGTGCGAACGGACCGAGAGTTCCAGTTCGTCCACCGGCGTCAGCAGGATCTTGCGGATGCGGGAGATCTCTTCGTCACGTTCGTTATCCTCTTTCTCCGTCTCCTGTGTTGCATCGAAATTGATGAAGAACTGGATATGGTCGCGCAGCACTTTTCCGGCATACGCCACCGCATCCTTCGGAGCGATGGAACCGTCGGTCTCGACCTCGAGCACGAGTTTCTCATAGTCTGTCTGCTGACCAACGCGTGTGGACTCGACGTTGTAGCGGACGTTGACGATGGGGGTAAAGATAGAATCGATGGTGATCATACCGACCGGCTGATCGGGCATCTTGTTCTCTTCAGCGGTCACATATCCTTTACCGCGACCGATGCGGAACTCCATCTCGAAATCTGCATCTTTGTTCAGCGTCGCAATATGCAGTTCAGGATTGAGGATCTCCACTTCCGGGCTGGCTTTCTGGATATCACCAGCGAGGAATCTTCCCTGTCCCTTCAGATGCACCGTTACTTTGCCGACCTTCTTGTTGGTGGCTTTCAGGCGGACCTGTTTCAGGTTCAGGATCATATCTGTCACATCCTCCACGATCCCCGGCAGTGCGGTGAACTCGTGGACGATCCCTTCGATGCGGATGGCTGTGATCGCATAGCCTGGGAGCGAAGAGAGCAGCACGCGGCGCAGTGCATTACCGATCGTCACCCCGTATCCCTTTTCCAGCGGCTGAACGATGAAGCGACCGAAACGGTCGGTGGCGGAGGTATCCTCCAGCACCACGTTATCCGGCATTTGAAATTGTGTATTGCTCATAGTTCGGTTCTCACCAAGTATAGGAAAATCGTTTGGATTACTTCGAGTACAACTCGACGACGAGCTGCTCGTTGGCCAGCATCGGGATCTCTTCGCGTTCCGGCACACGAACGAACGTTCCTGCCATCGCCGCTTTGTCCAGGCTCACCCAGGTATACACAGAGGCATCTTTCACGCGTTTCATGGCATTGTGGATGATGTCAAGCTGACGGCTCTTCTCGCGCACCGTGATGACATCACCGGTCTTCAACTGATAGGAAGGGATGTTCACCTTTGCCTTGTTGATCTGGAAATGTCCGTGGGTCACCAGCTGGCGAGCACTGCGGCGTGTCGGCGCAAATCCCATGCGGTAGATGACGTTATCCAGGCGGAGTTCGAGCAGCTTCACCAGATTATCACCCGTCTTGCCTTTCATGCGGGTCGCCTTCTCGAAGTAGGTCCTGAACTGACGTTCCAGTACACCGTAGATGTACTTCATCTTCTGCTTTTCCTTCAGCTGGAGCGCATATTCGGAGACCTTCATGCGCTTGCCTTTTCCGTGCTGGCCTGGGCCATACGGACGGCGTTCCATGTACTTGTTCGCTTTGGTGCTGAGAGCGATCCCCAGCTTACGGGATTGTTTTACGACGGAACCGGTATTACGTGCCATTCTATTTTGACTTCCTCTGTTTTAAGATGGATTACACTCTGCGGCGTTTCGGCGGACGGCAGCCGTTGTGCGGAATCGGGGTCATATCCCGAATGATCGTCACTTCAAGGCCTGCGGACTGCAGCGCACGGATGGCTGCTTCGCGTCCCGAACCGGGACCTTTCACGAAGACCTCCACTTTGCGGAGCCCAAGATCATAGGCTTCCTTCGCAGCGGATTCTGCCGAGACCTGCGCGGCGAACGGCGTGTTCTTGCGCGAGCCTTTGAAGGCGTTCTTGCCTGCAGAGGACCATGCGATGGTGTTGCCGTAGGTGTCAGTGATGGTGACGATGACGTTGTTGAACGTCGCCTTCACATACACCTTGCCGTTGACGTCAACGTGGATTTTCTTCTTCTTCTTGGCCGACACGGTCGGCGCTGATTGCTGTTTGGCCACGATATTCCTTTCAGATCAAAGATCGAATTACTTCTTAGCGATTGCTTTTTTCTTTCCTGCCACTGTCTTACGTTTGCCCTTACGAGTACGGGAATTCGTGCGGGTGCGCTGTCCGCGGACCGGCAGACCTTTACGATGACGCAGGCCGCGGAAGGAACCGATGTCCATCAAACGTTTGATGTTCATCTGGTTCTCGGCACGGAGCGCACCTTCGGTCTTGTAATCGGTCTGGATGATCGTACGGATCTTGTTGATCTCTTCGTCGGTCAACGAGCCGATCTTCTTGTTCACGTCCACACCTGCTTTGTCAAGGATCTCCTTGGCAATGGCATCACCAATGCCGAAGATGTAGGTCAGTCCAATGACGGAACGTTTATTTTTGGGTAAATCGACGCCAGCGATACGAGCCACTGAATAATCTCCTAATGATTAACCTTGACGTTGCTTGTGTTTTGGATTCTTCTTGCAGATCACCATCACTTTGCCCTTGCGGCGGATGATCTTGCAATTCTCACAGATCTTCTTGACCGATGCGCGAACTTTCATTGTCTTCCCTTTTAACCCTTATTTGTAGCGATAGGTGATCCTGCCCTTTGTCAGGTCATACGGCGAGAGTTCCACCGTCACCTTGTCACCGACCAGGATCTTGATATAGTGCATTCTCATCTTGCCGGAGATGTGTGCCAGGATCTCATGACCATTGTCCAATTTCACGCGGAATGAAGCGTTCGGCAATGTATCGGAGATCACTCCGTCAATTTTTATCGCGTCTTGTTTTGCCATTAATGATAGTTTGTCAACACTTCCGCTGAACCCTTGCGCACCACCACTGTGTACTCGTAATGTGCCGAAGGTCTTCCATCCCGCGTCAGGATCGTCCATCGATCCGCCGCCGTCAGCACATGGTACGTTCCCGCATTCACCATCGGCTCGATCGCCAGGGTCATTCCCTCTTTCAGCAGGGTCCCTTTTCCGGGTTTGCCGAAGTTGGGAACATTCGGCTCTTCGTGCAGCTGTCGGCCGACCGCATGTCCCACCAGATCGCGCACCACCGAGAACCCTTCCGCTTCTACGAACGACTGCACCGCATGTGCAATATCCCCTGTTCTATTACCATCCACGGCCTGCAGTACTGCCCGCTCGAGAGATTCTTTTGTCACGTTCATCAGCCGCTGTTTCTCTTCGGTCACGGTACCGACCGCGAACGTGTAGGCGCCGTCACCGTAGAACCCGTTCTTCTTCGCTCCCACATCGATCGAAACGATCTCTCCTTCTTTCAGGATCCGCTTGCCGGGGATCCCGTGCACCACTTCGCTGTCGATAGAGATACACAGTGTTGCAGGAAAAAGATTCTTCGGATCGTGACCATAACCTTTGAACGCCGGCTCCGCACCGCAGCTGCGGATATAATCCTCCGCCATTGCATCCAACTCCGCTGTTGATACTCCCGGTCTCACCTGCTGCCCGACCAACTTGATCACATCACCCACGATCCGGCTGCTCTCCCGCATCAATTCGATCTCCGCCGGAGATTTCACATGGATCGCCATTACCGTCCGATACGGCCTTTGATCTTGCCGCTCTTCATGAATCCGTCATAATGCCGCATCATCAGATGCGATTCGACCTGCTGGAGCGTATCCAACGCAACACCCACAGAGATGAGCAGACTGGTGCCGCCGAAGAACGATGCAAAACTGGACGTGATCCCGAAATTCACCATGAACGCCGGCAGGATCGCAATGATCGCCAGGAAAATGGACCCGGGCAGGGTGATCTTCGTCAGGATATTATCGATGAAATCCGACGTATGCTTGCCCGGACGGATGCCGGGAATGAATCCGCCGTTCTTCTGCATGTTATCAGCTACGTCAGTCGGATTGAACGCGATCGCCGTGTAGAAGTATGTGAAGAACACGATCATCAAACCGTAAATGAACGAATAGGTGAAGGACGTATACTGGAAATATCCGGCGATCGAACCAACGAAATCGCTCTCCGGGAAGAATGTCAGGATCGTGCTCGGAATGAACATGAGCGACTGTGCGAAGATGATCGGCATGACGCCTGCAGTATTGACGCGCATCGGGATATACTGTGTGACGCCGCCGTACACCTTGCGACCCACGAGACGTTTTGCATACTGCACAGGAATGCGGCGTGTACCCTGCGTGACCATGATGACACCGGCAACGATGAGGAGCATCGCACCCCAGATGATCAATTCGATGATGACCGGACGCGCGCCCGACAGCACAAGCTGGAACTCATCAAGCACTGCATGCGGGAAGCGTGCAATGATGCCGATGAAGATGATCAACGAGATACCATTGCCGAGACCCCGTTCCGTGATCTGCTCACCGAGCCACATCATGAACATGGTGCCAGCCGTCAAAAAGATCATCGTGCTGACAGCGAAGAAGAATCCCTGCACTTCGACCGGGACGATCGGAATACCGTTCGCGTTCAAACTTTCCAGCCGAACACTCACTCCCCACGCCTGAAGCAATGCCAACACAACAGTTCCAAGACGGGTATATTGATTGATCTTCTTCCGTCCGGTCTCACCTTCCTTCTGAAGTTTCTGAAAGAACGGGACCACAGCGCCAAGAAGCTGGATGATGATAGAAGCGCTGATGTACGGCATGATGCCCAGCGCGAAGATAGCAGCGTTGCTGAACGCTCCGCCGACGAACAGATCGTACAGACCGAAGAGTGTATTGTCCGCCTGATTGCGCATCGCATCGGCAAGCACACCGGCGTCCACTCCGGGGAGTGTGACGTGGGAACCGATGCGGACAACGATCAGCAGGCCTGCGGTGAACAGCAGCCGCGTACGCAGTTCCTCGATCTTGAAGATGTTCCTAAAACTTTCAGTGAATTTGCTCATTGATGATCGTCAGATTAGATTACTCTGCAGCTTTTGCGTTAGGGATCTCCGTCGCGGTACCGCCGGCGGCGGTGATCTTCTCAACGGCAGATTTGCTGAACTTGTGTGCCGACACTGTCAATTTTGCCTTCAACTCACCGTTCCCCAGCACTTTTACCGGAGCACGCTTATCGGAAACCGCACCGATAGCAAGAAGGATCTCCGGAGTGATGATGTTGTCTGTGATGCGCTTGTCGTCGATGAATTTCTGGAGCAGTTCCACGTTGATAACGGCGAACTCCACACGGTTGCGGGGAGTGAAACCGAACTTCGGTAAGCGGCGCACCAGCGGCATCTGACCGCCTTCAAAATTCCTCTTCAGGCCGGAACCCGAACGGGATCCCTGTCCTTTATGTCCGCGCGTGGATGTTCCGCCGTGACCCGAACCCTGGCCGCGGCCGATGCGCTTCTTTTTCTTGCGTGAACCTTTTGCGTATGTTAAATTGCTGAGAATATTTGCCATTACTGTCTCCTGTGAAGTACTAACGCCCCGGAGCCGGAGCTCGCCTGTCCGCCGACCGGCGGACATCTTCAAGTAATCGTTACTGTTTCACTTCCTCGACCGTCACCAAGTGACGGACCTTATTGATCATGCCGAGGATCTGCGGTGTTTCTGTATGGACGACCGAATAGTTCGGACGGCCAAGGCCAAGCGCTTTGATCGTGGCTTTGTGTTTCGCCAGTGTATCAATGATGCTGACCTTCTGTGTGATCTTAATTTTTTTGGGCGCTGCCATTGTCTCTCACACTTCGATTAGTTTTGAAAAAGTTCCTGGACGGAAATTCCGCGTTCAGCTGCGATCATCCGTGCATCGCGCATCGAGAGCAGCGCGCGCAATGTGGCTTTCACCACGTTGTGCGGATTCGCTGAGCCCATTTGTTTGGTGAGAATGTCCTTCACTCCCGCCATCTCCAGCACCGCACGCACTCCGCCGCCGGCGATCAGACCGGTTCCGGGTGCCGCAGGGCGAAGGAGTACTTTCCCCGCACCGAACTTGCCGAGTGCATCGTGAGGAACGGTTCCATTGATCAACGGCACCTTCACTACATTCTTCTTTGCATCATCGGTCCCTTTCGAGATCGCATCCGCAACTTCGTTCGCTTTTCCGAGACCGATCCCGACGTAGCCGTTGCCGTCGCCTACCACAACGATCGCATTGAAACTGAACCGGCGACCACCCTTCACCACTTTTGCTACGCGGTTGATGTGGACCAGCTTGTCTTTCAGGTCGAGATCACTTGTTTTAATTCGAGCCAAGGTGTTTCCTCACAGTAAGTGTTGTTCGTAATTTGGTTGCTGTCGTGCCAGGATTCGAACCTAGATTAACGCCTCCAAAGGGCGCTGTCCTGCCATTGGACGACACGACATTTGGACGGCACGACGAGCCGTTTAGAATTTCAAGCCGCCTTCACGGGCGCCATCGGCGAACGCTTTCACGCGGCCGTGGTACAGATATCCGTTCCGGTCGAACACGACCGCACTGATGTTCTTTTCAACCGCTTTCTTTGCAAGCAGCTTGCCCACCAGGGTACTCTTCTCTACCTTCGTTTTCACCGCTTCAACCTCGGCACGGATCTCCTTGGAATTAGTGGAGAGCGAAACCAGGGTCTTCCCTGTCACGTCGTCGATGATCTGACCGTAGATGTCGTTCAGGCTGCGGTAGACCGAGAAGCGCGGCCGTTCGGTGGAACCGAACACACGTTTCCGGATGGTCTGTTTGATGCGCAGGCGTCGTTTTGTCGTATCTTTTTTGATCATAATGTCAATTTACCGTAAGATTATTTCGAACTAGCTGCTGTTTTACCGGCTTTGCGACGGAGCACTTCACCGTCGTACTTCACGCCCTTGCCTTTGTACGGTTCCGGTTCCTTGAAGGAGCGGATCTTGGCGGCGACGAGTCCCACCAGCTGTTTGTCATATCCGCTGATGATGATGCTGGTCGGGGTCGGTGTTTCGATCTTGATCGGTTCCGGTGCACGGAACAGAATGGGGTGGGAGAATCCGAGCGCAAGCGCCAGGTTCTTCCCCTTCATCTCTGCTTTGTAACCGACACCAACGAGGTCCAACTTCTTGGAGAAGCCTTCGGAAACACCTTTGATCATGTTGGCAACGTTCGCGCGGGTCGTGCCATGGATCGCACGGTTCGCTCGCTCTTCCGTTTTTCGGGTGATGGTGATCTCGCTGCCCTTGATCTCGATGCCGACATTCGCATGCAGCTTCTCTTTGAGCTCGCCGTTCTTTCCTTTAACGGTCACCAGACCGTTGCTCACCGTGACGGTGACACCGCCCGGGAGAGTTATCAATTTTTTGCCGATACGTGACACGTGTTCGCTCCTTTTACCAGATTAGGCAGAGCACTTCTCCGCCGACATTTTCTTTGCGCGCCTGTTTATCCGACATCAAACCCTTTGAGGTCGAGACGATCGCAAGGCCAAGTCCGTTGCTGACACGCGGAAGATCGTCCACCTGACGATAGACGCGGCGGCCCGGCGTACTCACACGGCGGGAACCTTTGATCACGTTGGAGCCTGCATAGTATTTCAATGCGATACGGATCACGCCTTGTTTTTCATCGGCGACAACATCGTACTTGTTGATGAGTTTGTTCTCCGCAAGGATGCGGGTGATCTCCCGTTTCACATTGGATGCGGGGATCTCGACCTTCTTGTGCTTCGCCTGGATCGCGTTGCGAAGACGCGTCAGATAATCTGCAATGGGATCTGAATGAGCCATTCTTTTTCCGTTCTCCTAACTAATTACCAGCTTGCTTTGGTGAGTCCCGGGATTTTCCCTTCGTGCGCCAATTTACGGAACGCCATACGGCCAAGACCGAACTTCCTGTAGAATCCGCGTGTGCGGCCCGTCTGGAAGCAGCGGTTGTGCAGGCGGACCGGGTTACTGTCACGCGGAAGCAGACGCAGCGCTTCGAAATCGCCCTTCTCGATCAATTCTTTCCGTTGTGCGGCATACTTTGCCACCAATTTTTCGCGGCGTTTCTGCCGTGCTATCGAACTGAGTTTTGCCATAGTGTCCCTTTAACTTGCTTTCGCTACAGGTTGTTCACGTTTGACGAACGGAACTCCGAACAATTTCAGGAGCTCCATCGCTTCCATATCCGTTTGTGCTGTGGTGACGAAGGTGATGTCCATACCCGAGATCTTGGTGACGCGGTCAGCATCGATCTCCGGGAAGATGATCTGCTCTTTCACGCCGAGCGTGTAATTGCCGCGACCGTCGAAGGAGCGGTCCGAGATGCCGCGGAAATCGCGGATCTGCGGCATGGCGAGGGAGATGAGACGATCAAGGAACTCATACATCATGTTCGAACGGAGCGTGACGCGGGCTCCGATCGGAAGGTTCTGACGCAGTTTGAAGTTCGAGATGGCCTTCTTCGATTTCGTGATCGCCGCTTTCTGACCGGTGATGGTCTCCAGCTCCCCTACTGCCACTTCGAGCAATTTCGCATCCTGGGTCGCCTGACCGACGCCGATATTCACGGAGATCTTCTCCAGCTTCGGCACCTGCATGACATTCTTGTACTGGAACTGTTTCATCATTGCCGGTACGATCTCTTTCTTGTACTTGTCGGCAAGACGCGGATAGACACCCGCTTCGCGGACGCCCGGTCCTTTTTTCTCTTCCTTCTGCTGCTTCTTTTCTTTGGCCATTGTCGTTTCCATTATGTGTCACGTTATCCGCGTGACACCGATGATTGAATATTAGAACATCTCTCCGCTCTTCTGAGCGACGCGCATGACCTTCTTCTTGCCGCTCACCGAGTCCTTGGTGCGGGCATAACCGATGCGGGTCTTTTCGCCGGTCTTCGGGTCCTTCAGCATCACATTGGAAGCATGGATCGGTGCTTCTTTCTGGACGACGCCTCCCTGAGGATTGCTCTGGGAAGGACGGGTATGGCGCTTCATGATGTTCACGCCTTCCACGATCACCCGCTGTTTCTCCGGGAACACTTTCAGCACTTTGCCTTCCTTGCCTTTGGAGTTGCCGGAGATGACGACTACGATATCATTTTTCTTCACATGCATGACGGATTCTCTTTCTGATTACAATACTTCGGGTGCAAGGGAAACGATCTTCATGAACTGACGCTCGCGCAGTTCGCGTGCCACGGGTCCGAAGATACGGGTACCGCGCGGTTCGTTCTGCTGATTGATGAGCACCACGGCGTTCTCGTCGAACCGGATATAGGAACCGTCCTTGCGGCCGATCTCCTTGGTCGTACGGACCACCACTGCACGCGAGACCTCGCCCTTCTTGACTCCGGCACCGGGGATGGCCGACTTGACGGAAACGACGACCAGGTCGCCCACCGAAGCGTAGCGGCGATCATGACCGCCGAGCACGCGGATGCAGCGGACCTTTTTCGCGCCTGAATTATCTGCTACCACTAAATTGGTTTCTTCTTGGATCATTGTCGTCTCCGAACTGTCTATCGTCTGTCGTTCAAATTATTTCGCTTTGGTCACGATCTCGACCAACCGCCAGCGTTTCAGCTTGCTGAGCGGGCGCGTCTCCATGATCTTCACGGTATCGCCGACACCGGCTTCGTTCTTCTCGTCGTGCACATAGAACTTGGTGGTCCGCTTGAAATACTTCTTATAGAGCGGGTGGGCCACTTTGCGTTCGATCGCCACAACGATGCTTTTCGCCATCTTGCTGCTGACGACTTTTCCGGTTCTGGTCTTGCGATTGTTTCGAGTCTCCATTGAGTTTTCTCTTCTCTTACTTAGCTGCAACGTTGGATTTATCGAGTTCACGTTCGCGGATGACGGTCTTCATGCGCGCGATATCCTTGCGCAGCGAGGTGAACTTCGACGTGTTTTCAACCTGACTGGTTGCCTTTTGGAACTTCATGGTCGCCAACGCTTCGAGGTTCTCTTCGATGCGTTTGCCGATCTCTTCGGTGGTCAATTGACGCAATTCTTGTGATTTCATCTGCTGCTCCTTACGCTACCAGGTCGATACGTGATACGAACTTTGTTTTGATCGGAAGCTTATGGGTGGCCAATTTGAGCGCTTCCTGTGCGAGCTGTTTGTTGATCCCGCCCACTTCGAACATGATACGGCCCGGCTTCACCACGGCAACCCAGAATTCCGGTGCGCCTTTTCCGGAACCCATACGGGTCTCGGCAGGTTTCTTCGTGACCGGCTTGTCCGGGAATATACGGATCCACACTTTCCCCTCACGCTTCATCAGACGCGTCAGAGCTACACGGGCTGCTTCGATCTGGCGGGCAGTGATCCATCCCGGTTCCATCGCTTTCAGGCCGTAATCGCCGAACGCTACCGAAGCGCCGCGGGTCGCGACACCGCTCATGCGGCCGCGCTGTGCTTTCCTGAATTTTACTCTTTTGGGCATTAACATAATTTACTACTCCAGTTGCGGTTCGAATTATTTAACTGAACGGTCCAGGACCTCGCCTTTGCAGATCCACACTTTCACACCGATCTTGCCGTAGATGGTCGCCGCTTCCGCATGCGCATAATCGATATCAGCGCGGAGGGTGTGCAGCGGGATACGCCCTTCTTTGTACTGCTCGGTACGGGCAATTTCCGCTCCGCCAAGCCGACCGCCGCATTTCACGCGGATGCCTTCGGCGCCCATACGCATTGCAGCCGTGATCGCCTGTTTCATTGCGCGCCGGAATGCGATACGTCCTTCGAGCTGAGAAGCGATGTTCTCGGCAACGAGCTGCGCATCGAGTTCCGGACGCTTCACTTCGCTGATGAGGATCTTCACCTCTTTGTTCGTCACTTTCTTCAGTTCTTCTTCAAGCTGGCCGATCTCCTTACCGCTCTTGCCGATGACCACACCGGGACGGGAGGTATTGATGGTGATGCGGGCATTCTTGGGGGTGCGTTCGATCAGGATCTTGGATACACCGGCTTTTTTCAGACGGTTGCGCAGATAGTTCCGCACCATCATGTCTTCCTGAAGCTTCCCGGCGTAGTTCTTTTCATCGTACCAGTTGGAATCCCAACCTTTGATGACGCCCAAGCGAAAACCGACCGGATTAATTTTTTGTCCCACTGTGACTCCTCAGCTGAAATTTATTTTTTCTTGGATGAACGTTTATCGACCACGATCGTCAGATGATGCGACCGCTTCAACAATTTGTACGCACGACCCATCGGCGCCGGCAGGATGCGCTTCATCATGGCTCCGCCGTTCACAAACACTTCTTTCACCACCAGATCGTCGGTGCTCACACCGGCGTTCACATCCTTGTTCTGAAAATTCGATACCGCCGACCGCAGGACCTTCTCCGCTGATTTCGCAGCATGTTTCGGCTGGAAGTGAAGGATGTTCATCGCTTCACCGACCGATTTTCCGCGGATCAGATCGATCACGATCCGCATCTTGCGCGGCGAGGTTCCTACAAATCGCTGTAATGCTCTTGCTTCCATGATACTCGACTCCAATATAGAATGTTGATTACGCCGCTTCGGACTTCACACCGGGATGCCCGCGGAAAATACGTGTCGGGGCGAACTCACCGAGCTTGTGACCGACCATGGCTTCCTGGATATACACGGGGATGAACTTGTTGCCGTTATGCACAGCGAACGTGTGTCCCACGAACTCAGGAGAGATGGTGCACGCGCGTGCCCATGTCTTGATCACCTGTTTCTTGTTCGATTTGTTCAGCGCCTCGACCTTCTCCAGAAGACGCGAATCAATGTAAGGACCTTTTTTGAGGGAACGACTCATAATGCTCTCGTGATTACTTGGTGCGACGCTTTACGATATATTGACTGGATGATTTCTTGTGCTTGCGGGTCTTGAGACCCTTTGCTTTCTGACCCCACGGACTGACCGGATGACCGCCGCCGGACGTCTTTCCTTCACCGCCGCCCATCGGATGGTCGACCGGGTTCATCGCGACACCGCGGACATACGGACGGATACCCAGCCAGCGTGAACGGCCTGCTTTACCGTAGCTGATGTTCTCGTGGTCCAGATTGCCCAACTGACCGATGGTTGCATAACATTCCGACAGCACATTGCGAGCCTCGCCGGAGGGGAATTTCAACAGTACGAAACGTCCTTCTTTCGCCTGCACCGTGGCAAAATTGCCCGCGCTGCGTGCGATCTGTCCGCCCTTACCGGGACGGAGTTCAATATTGTGTACCTGGGTATTCACGGGGATCGCACGGAGCGGAAGAGCATTGCCGGTCAGGATATCGGCTGTTTCACTCGCAACGATCTTTGTACCGACCTTCAATCCATTCGGAGCGAGGATGTAGCGCTTATCGCCGTTGACATAGTGAATGAGTGCGATATACGAAGAACGGTTCGGATCGTATTCGATAGAGGCGACCGTGCCTTCGATGTTGCGGTTGTCGCGCTTGAAATCGATGATACGATAGCGGCGTTTGTGTCCACCCCCGCGATGACGAGAGGTCACGCGGCCATGATTATTGCGTCCGCCGGACTTGGTGATCTTAGCCAGCAGGGATTTCTCCGGCGTGGTCTTGGTGATCTCTTCAAACGTTGCGATGGAGTAGTAGCGGGTCGCAGCGGTCGTCGGTTTTAATTTGCGTAATGCCATAACTCGGTCTTCCCGTTAAACGTTAGCCAGAAAATCAATTGTTTGTCCGTCCTTCAATGTGACGATCGCTTTCTTCCAGTCACTGCGGCGGCCGGCGATACGTCCGCGCTTGGTCATCTGCGATTTCACTTTGCCCTTCACGTTCGCTGTGCGGACGCTGGTGACATTCACGTTGAACTTCTTCTCAACGGCTTTCGCGATGGAGATTTTGTTCGCATTCGGATTGACCTTGAAGGCGTACTGACGTTTCGATGTCAGTTCCGTCATCTTTTCGGTCAACAAAGGTTGTATGAGGATTCCATTCATAATCGCTGCCGTACCCGTTTAGTTTGCAAATGTTTTATTGATGACATCCACGCCGCTCTTCTGGATCACCACCACACTGTTGTTTAGGATGTCATACGTAGATGCTTTGGCCGCTTCTAGGATGTTAAGGGTCGGAATATTGCGTCCAGATTTCAAAACACCCAGGTCCGTCTTCGGGGTGAGGAACAATACTTTCTTACCGCCAACCTGCAGCGATTTCAGGATCCCTGCCATCTCTTTGGTCTTCGGTGCATCGAATGAGAAATCTTCGATGATCACGATCTGTCCGTCCTTTGCCTTGTGTGACCAGGCCGATTTACGGGCAAGACGTTTCACTTTGGCCGGAAGCTTCACCACATAATCATGCGGTTTCGGTCCGAAGATGGAACCGCCGCCGGGCATCAGCGGTGAACGGCTGGTACCTTGACGTGCACGTCCGGTCTTCTTCTGTGCAAAGGGTTTCTTACCACCGCCGCGAACCTCGTTGCGAGATTTCACTTTGTGGGTACCCTGGCGCTGGTTGGCCCAATAAGAACGGACCGCCTGATAGATGGCGTGATCATTGGGTTCGATCTCGAAAATATCCGCCTTCAACTCAACGGTCTCACCGGATTTCGAACCATCTTTCTTCAATACTTCAATCTTCATAGCAGATGCTTCCTGCGATCAAATTACTTTGTAATGGTAACGTACGTGTTTTTTGCTCCGGGTATGGAGCCCTTCACCAGGATCAGATTCGATTCCGGGATCACTTTAATGACCTTCAAATTCTTCACTGTCACATTGTCGAATCCCATCCGGCCTGCCATACGCATTCCCTTGAACACGCGGGAAGGATACGACGAACCGCCGATGGAACCAGGTGCACGCTGACGGTCCGACTGACCGTGCGTCTGGCTGCCAACGCCGCCGAAATGATGACGACGAACGACGCCTTGGAAACCTTTACCTTTGGAACGCGCAGAGACATCGACCGTATCGCCCTGAGCGAACACTGCATCAACGCGCAATTCCTGGCCAAGCTCCAATTTCACTGCTGTGAAGTTGCGGAACTCACGCAGAAGACGGAGTGCTTTCGCTCCAGCTTTCGCAAAGTGTCCTTTGAGCGGTTCATTGACAAGGCGTTCCGGCTTCTGGTCGTAACCAAGCTGGATCGAATCGTAACCGTCTTTTGATTTTGTTTTGATCTGAGTGACGAAGCACGGCCCTGCTTCAATGACGGTGCAGGGTACAGAGACCCCGTTGTCGTCATATACGCTGGTCATGCCTATCTTTTTTCCTAAAATTCCACTCACAGGTGTAATCTCCTTGAGAACTATCTAACTTGTTGGTTGAACGAATATGAAACGCTATTCTCTGTTCAACCCACTACACTTTGATTTCTACGTCGACACCGGCCGGCAGATCAAGCTTCATCAGAGCATCGACGGTCTTGGACCCGGAGGACAGAATGTCGATCAGGCGCTTGTGCGCTTTGATCTGGAACTGTTCGCGCGATTTCTTATCGACGTGCGGCGAGCGGTTCACAGTGAAGATCGAACGACGGGTCGGGAGCGGGATAGGACCCGACACCACAGCTCCGGTCGATTTCACAGTTTTGATGATCTTCTCAGCGGACTTGTCGATCAGATTATGATCGTATGAACGCAATTTGATTCGGATTTTTTGACCAGCCAATGTCTCTCTTCTCCTTGTTCCGTTCCCGGTGCGCCCTGCGGCGCACCGGTCACTGGAAACAAATGTGTTGATTACTCAATGATCTTTGTGACAACGCCCGAACCGACTGTGCGGCCGCCTTCGCGGATAGCGAAGCGAAGACCCTCGTCCATAGCGATGGTGGTGATCAGCTCGATCTGCATGTTGTCCACGTTGTCGCCCGGCATGACCATTTCGACGCCGGAAGGCATCGTGACGACACCCGTCACGTCCGTTGTACGGAAGTAGAACTGGGGACGATAACCGTTCACGAACGGAGTGTGACGTCCGCCTTCTTCTTTCTTCAGCACGTACACCTGAGCAGTGAATTTCTTGTGCGGGGTGATGGTGCCCGGTTTTGCAATGACCATACCGCGTTCGAGGTCGTTCTTTTCAACGCCGCGCAGCAGCAGGCCTGCGTTGTCGCCGGCAACCACTTCATCCAATTCCTTGCGGAACATTTCAGCACCGGTGATGACGGTCTTTTTGTGTGCACCGAGACCGATGATCTCCACTTCGTCTCCGACCTTTGCACGACCTTTTTCACAGCGTCCGGTACCAACGGTACCGCGGCCGGTGATCGAGAATACGTCTTCGATCGGCATGAGGAACGGTTTGTCCACGTCGCGAGCCGGTTCCGGGATGTAGGAGTCAACAGCAGCCATCAGATCAAGGATCGGTTTGAAATCCGGATCGGTGATCGGCTTCTGAGCGGCGAATGCTTCGAGTGCTTTTGTTGCAGAACCGCGGATGATGGGAATCTCATCGCCGGGGAAGTTATACGAGGTGAGCAGTTCACGCAGTTCCATTTCGACGAGGTCGAGCAGTTCCGGATCTGCGATATCCACTTTATTCAGGAACACGACCATACGCGGCACACCGACCTGACGTGCAAGCAGGATATGCTCACGCGTCTGGGGCATCGGACCGTCGGTACCGGCAACAACGAGGATGGCGCCGTCCATCTGAGCGGCACCCGTGATCATGTTCTTCACATAGTCAGCGTGACCCGGGCAGTCAACGTGCGCGTAGTGACGGTTCTCCGTCTGATACTCAACGTGTGCCGTTGCGATCGTGATACCGCGTTCGCGTTCTTCGGGAGCATTATCGATCGAATCAAAGGTACGGACCGAGGAGAGACCTTTTGCGGACAGCGTCATTGTGATCGCTGCGGTCAATGAGGTCTTGCCGTGGTCAACGTGTCCGATCGTACCGATGTTCACGTGCGGCTTACTGCGGTCAAATTTCTCTTTTGCCATGAGGATTTCTCCTTATTTTAATGTGTGAATGATTGTTTCTAATCTTCGATTCTTACGCGTTCTTACCCTTGACCTTTTCGATGATCTGCTCGGAGACAGACTTCGGTGTTTCATCGTAATGGTCGAACTGCATAGTGTAGAGCGCACGACCCTGCGTCATGGACCGGAGCTGGGTGGCATATCCGAACATCTCGGACAGAGGCACCATTGCTTTGATGACCTGTGCATCTTTGCGGGGCGTGATACCTTCGATCTTACCGCGGCGTGAGTTGAGATCCCCCATCACATCACCGAGGTAATCCTCCGGCGAAACAACTTCCACAGCCATGATCGGTTCAAGGATCACAGGGCTCGCTTTTCTTGCACCTTCCTGGAACGCCATGGAGCCGGCGATCTTAAACGCCATTTCCGACGAATCGACATCATGATACGAACCATCGATCAGCTTCACTTTGATATCTTCCACAGGATAACCGGCGAGGATACCATTCTTGAGCGCTTCCTGGATACCCATCGACACCGGCTTGATGAATTCACGCGGAATGACACCGCCGACGATCGCATCCTCGAACTCGTAGCCTTTCCCTTTTTCGTTCGGCTCCAGTTCGATCCACACGTGACCGAACTGACCTTTACCGCCGGACTGACGGACGAACTTGCCTTCCTGGGTGACCTTCTTGCGGATCGTTTCCTTGTACGCGACCTGCGGTTTCCCGACGTTCGCTTCCACTTTGAATTCGCGCTTCATACGGTCAACGAGGATCTCCAAGTGGAGCTCACCCATACCGCCGATGATCGTTTGACCGGTCTCGATGTTGGTCGTGATGCGGAATGTCGGATCTTCTTCAGCGAGCTTTGACAACGCTTCGCCCATCTTCTCCTGATCCGCCTTTGTTTTGGGTTCGATCGCCTGATGGATAACAGGTTCCGGGAACACCATCTTCTCGAGGATGATCGCTTCATCTTCACCGCATAAGGTATCACCAGTGCGGGTGTTCTTGAATCCGATAGCAGCGAGGATATCGCCGGCATAGCCTTCGTCGACATCTTCGCGATGGTTGGCATGCATGCGCAACACGCGGCCGATACGTTCTTTTTTATCGCTGACAGAATTATAGAGGTATGAACCAGCCTTCACCGTTCCGCTGTAAACACGGAAGAAGGTCAGCCGGCCGACATACGGGTCGGTCATGATCTTGAATGCCAACGCGGTGAATTTCTCGTTATCGGAGATCGCGCGGGAGACCGTATCTTTCATATTCGGATGGTGTCCGACAATGGTGCCGCCCTGGATATCCAGCGGAGAAGGAAGGAAATTCACTACGGAGTCCATCAGCATCTGAACCCCTTTGTTCTTGAAAGAAGAACCGCAGAGGACCGGGACAATGGAGACCTTCAAGCACGCACGGCGAAGAACAACGAGCAATTCCTTTTCGGAGATCTCTTTGCCTTCCAAATATTTCTCCAGAAGCGTATCATCTTCATCTGAGACGGCTTCGAGCATCTTCGTTCGATATTCAGCGGCCTGTGCCTGCAGATCGTGCGGAATTTCGATCTCGTCCCACGTCATACCATTGGTATGGTCATGGAAAATGTGCGCTTTCATACTCACGAGGTCGATGATTCCCTTGAACATATCACCCTGACCGACCGGCAGCTGGATCGGCACTGCGTTCGCGCCAAGACGTTCCTTCATCATGGAAACAGCACCGAGGAAGTCGGCGCCGATACGGTCCATTTTGTTCACAAATGCGATACGCGGAACACCATACTTGTCCGCCTGACGCCAAACGGTTTCAGACTGAGGCTCAACGCCACCGACAGAGCAGAACAACGCTACAGCGCCGTCCAGCACACGCAGTGAGCGCTCTACTTCGATGGTGAAATCAACGTGGCCGGGAGTATCGATAATGTTGATGCGGTGTTCGCGCCAGAAACAGGTCGTTGCAGCGGAAGTGATCGTAATGCCGCGTTCCTTCTCCTGCTCCATCCAGTCCATTGTTGCTGCACCGTCATGCACTTCACCAACACGATGCAAAACGCCGGTATAGAACAAAATACGTTCCGTCGTGGTCGTTTTACCAGCATCAATGTGCGCCATGATCCCGATGTTACGGGTGCGTTCTAAGGAATATTTTCGAGGCATACTTTTCCTAGGGCTCTAAAGCGGACAAAATAGACCGCTGCAGGGCAAGAATCGAATAAATAAGAGTGTAAAGTCTTTAAGAAAGACCGTTTACCACTTGAAGTGGGCAAACGCTTTGTTAGCTTCAGCCATACGGTGAGTATCTTCTTTCTTCTTCACCGCATTGCCCTCGCCATTGGCTGCTGCAATGAATTCAGCGGCCAGCTTCAAGGACATCGACTTGTCCGAACGTTCAGACGAATAGTTGATCAACCAACGAATTGCGAGAGCGGTTCGCCGTTCGGGACGAACTTCTGTAGGAACCTGATAGGTTGCTCCGCCGACTCTCCGCGCACGGATCTCAATGACCGGAGAGACGTTATGAACTGCTTTTTTGAATACTTCGATAGGATTGGCGTTCTTGGTGCGATCGCCGATGATCTCGATAGCATCATACAGAATGGTTTGAGCGCGATGCTTTTTGCCGTCCTTCATGATGTTATTGATGAAGCGATTGACGAGAACATCCCCAAATTTCGGGTCAATGGTGGCGATACGTTTCGAAGCGTGCTTTTTTCTCATTGGTAAAGGTCAAAAATCTATGATTATTTGGGTCGTTTTGCGCCGTATTTAGAACGGGCCTGTTTACGATCTTGAACACCTTGCGTGTCGAGCGTGCCACGAATAATGTGGTAACGCACACCAGGCAAATCCTTTACACGACCGCCGCGGATCATTACGATGGAATGCTCCTGCAGATTATGACCTTCACCGGGAATGTAAGCGGTTACCTCGATGTGGTTTGTTAAACGCACACGTGCAACTTTACGAAGCGCTGAGTTCGGTTTTTTCGGCGTTGTGGTATACACTCTCGTGCACACACCGCGTTTCTGCGGATTGCCTTCCAGCGCCGGAGATTTGCTCTTTACTGCAAGATTCTCACGACCGAGTCTAACTAATTGATTAATCGTAGGCAAACTACGTACTCCAGTTAAAAAATATGGTGAATATTAAGTCTTTTTTAAGTCTTTCAATATAGCGAAAAAAAAAGATTTTGTCAAATGCCGGGGGAAAGAATTTTGATCCCTGCCCCCGGTCATACGACTATGCTGTTACTTTCGCCTTTTTCCGTGCTTTTTTTACAAGCACCACTTCCTCTTCTTTCATTTCGTCCGTCGGTTCTTCCACCGGTGCGGCTTTCTCCATGATACGGGAAGGGGTCTGCGAGGTCACAAGCACTTCGCGGAACTTCTTGAGACCGGTGCCGGCCGGGATCAGATGACCCATGATCACGTTCTCTTTCAGTCCGAGCAGATGATCGACCTTGCCTTCGATCGCCGCATCGGTGAGCACCTTCGTCGTTTCCTGGAAGGATGCTGCCGAGATGAAGCTGTCGGTGGAGAGTGATGCCGTCGTGATGCCGAGAAGGATCGGTTCGGACAACGCCGGTTCCGCATCGCGGGACTCGATCGTTTTCTTCTCCTTCTTCTTCAGCTCCACATTCATCTCTTTCACTTTCTTCTTCTCGCTGAGCGTGTTGACCTTGATCTTGGAATCGCCTTTGCTCTCCACAAAGACCATTCCTTCGAGTGCACGATTCTCTTCTTCGAACTTCACCTTGTCGATGTAGTCCCCTTCGAGGAATTTCGTATCGCCCGGATCGGTGACGCGCACCTTCTGCATCATCTGACGCACGATGATCTCGATATGCTTATCGTTGATCTTCACGCCCTGCATACGGTACACTTCCTGGATCTCGTTGACGAGATACTCCTGCACCGCGCTGGTTCCCTTGATGCGCAGGATATCGTGCGGATCGATGGCGCCGTCGCACAAGCGTTCACCGCTCCGGATGAAATCATTCTCCTGCACAAGCACGTGCTTGCCGAGCGCGATCATATACACCTTGCGCTCGCGGCCGTCGTGACTGGTGACGATGACCTCGCGGTTACCACGCTTCTGCGCGCCGAACGTTACGATACCGTCGATCTCGCTGACAACTGCCGGATCGCCCGGCGAACGTGCTTCGAACAATTCCGTGACGCGCGGCAGACCGCCGGTGATGTCGCGGGTCTTACCGATGTCGCGCGGGATCTTCACCAGCACTGTACCTGCAGTGATCGATTCCTCATTGTCCACCAGGATGTGTGCACGGGTCGGGATGATGTAGCTGGCGATCTTCTTGCCGTTCTTATCCGTGACCATGATGGAGGGACTGAGGTTCTTATCCCGAGAATCGATGACGACCTTCTGGATGTGGCCGGTCTGTTCATCCGGTTCATCGCGGTAGGTGATATTCTCTTTCAAGTCGACGTATTTCACTTCGCCGGCGAATTCGGAGATGATCGTGGCGTTGTACGGATCCCACTCATACAGCAGCTGACCTTTTTTGACCGCCGCACCGTCCAGCAACTGGAGGATAGCGCCGTACGGAACATCGTATTTCGTGAGGACCGCATTGTCATTGTTGAGCACATGGATCGCACCGCTGCGGCCGAGCGAGAGGACCTTCTCCCCTTCTTCGGTGGCGATCTTGATCGACTTCACGCTGTCGTACTTCACATATCCGTCAAACTTGGATGTGATGTGCGATTGGTTCGCGATAAGACTTGCCGTGCCGCCCGTATGGAACGTGCGGAGGGTCAGCTGCGTACCGGGCTCGCCGATGGACTGCGCAGCGATGACGCCGACGGTCTCACCGACCTCGACCAGGTTGCCCGTGGTCAGGTTGCGGCCGTAGCACTTCGCGCAGACACCGCGTTTCGCTTCGCAGGTGAGCACGGAACGGATCTCGACCTGTTCAATGGCAGTTTCTGAGATGATCTGTGCGATATCCTCTTCGATGATCTCGCCGGCTTTCACCAGCACCTTGCCGCTCATCGGATCGCGGACATCATGCACTGCAACGCGTCCGACGATACGCTCGGACAACGGTTCTTTTACATCCTCTCCTTCTTTCAGTGCGCCGGTGAGCACACCGCGGAACGTACCACAGTCGACATCGGAGATGATGGCATCCTGCGCAACGTCCACAAGACGGCGGGTCAGGTAGCCTGCGTCCGCAGTCTTAAGAGCGGTATCGGCCAGACCTTTACGGGCACCGTGGGTGGAGATGAAGTATTCGAGGATGGAGAGACCTTCGCGGAAGTTCGCGATGATCGGGTTCTCGATAAGTTCGCCGGTGGCACCGGAGAGTGACTTCTGCGGTTTCGCCATGAGACCACGCATACCTGCCAGCTGACGCACCTGTTCCTTGGAACCGCGCGCGCCGGAGTCGATCATCATATAGATGGAGTTGAACCCTTCCTTTGAGTTCTGCAGAGAATCAAAGAGACGTTCTGCAACGCGGCTTGTGGTGCGGGTCCAGATATCGATGACCTTGTTGTAGCGTTCACCGTTGGTGATGAAACCGTTCTGATACTGCTTCTCGACGGAATCCACTTCCTTCTGAGCTTTGGTGATGAGCTCTTCCTTCTCCTTCGGGATGGCGACATCCGCGATATTCACGGAGAGTCCGCCGCGCATAGCGTAGGTGAAGCCGAGCGTCTTCATATCATCAAGGAAGCGCGCGGTGCGCTGGTTGCCGCTCTTGCGGAACGCCTGCGCGATGATCTGCACGAGACGCTTCTTGCTGAGCAGTTCGTTGATGAAGCCGAGATCCTCCGGCACGATCTGATTGAAGATGACGCGGCCGGTGGTGGTATCGATGAGCTTGCCGGCATAGCGCACTTTGATGCGCGCATGCAGGTCCAATTTGTTCTCGTTGTATGCGATGATCACTTCCTTGTCGGAATAGAACACCGTGTTCTCGCCGCGCGCACCGGTCTTGGATTTGGTGAGGTAGTAGCAACCGAGCACCTGGTCCTGCGTCGGCGTGATGACCGGCGCACCGCTGGCGGGAGAAAGAATATTGTGCGATGAGAGCATGAGCACGCGCGCTTCCAGCTGTGCGTCGAACGACAGCGGGATATGCACGGCCATCTGATCGCCGTCGAAGTCCGCGTTGAACGCGGTACAGACCATCGGATGGATACGGAGCGCCTTGCCTTCCACGAGCACCGGCTGGAACGCCTGGATACCAAGACGATGCAGTGTAGGAGCGCGGTTCAGCAGGATCGGGTGTCCGTCGATGATGTTCTCGAGGATCTCCCAGATCTCCGGACCTTTCTTCTCGACCATCTTCTTTGCACTCTTGACCGTCTTGGAGAATCCGCGCTCGATGAGCTTGCGGATGATGAACGGCTTGAAGAGCTCCACTGCCATGTCCTTCGGCAGACCGGCCTGATGCAGCTGCAGTTCGGGTCCGACCACGATCACAGAACGGCCGGAGTAATCGACGCGCTTACCGAGCAGGTTCTGACGGAACCGGCCTTGTTTCCCTTTGAGCATATCCGACAGGGACTTCAACGCACGGTTGTTGTCGCTGCGGACGGCATTGTTGCGGCGGGAGTTGTCGAACAGCGAATCGACCGCTTCCTGCAGCATGCGCTTTTCGTTGCGGAGGATGACTTCCGGCGCTTTGATATCGATGAGGCGTTTCAACCGGTTGTTACGGATGATGACGCGGCGATAGAGATCGTTCAGATCGGAAGTGGCGAACCGGCCGCCTTCCAGGGGCACGAGCGGACGCAGTTCCGGCGGGATGATCGGAATGACATCGAGCACCATCCAATCGGGTTTGTTCGCCGGTCCGCCTTCGCGTTCACGGAATGCTTCGATGACGCGGAGACGTTTGAGATGGTCCTGCTTCTTCTGCTGGGATGTCTCCACACGCAGCTGCGCACGGAGTTCGGCAGAGAGGATCTCCACATCGACCTTCTTCAACAGATCTTTGATCGCCTCGCCGCCGATACGGGCAACGAACTTCTTCGGATCATCATCTTCCAGGTCCTGATTCTTTTCCGGGAGCGAGGAGAGGATCTCGAAATACTGGTCCTCGGTGATGAGGTCCTTCTGCTGCAGACCGGTGGTGCCGGGGTTGGTCACAACATAGGATTCATAATAGACGATCTTCTCAAGGTCCTTGTTGCTGATGCCGAGGATGTAGCTGATCTTGGACGGCAGCGAACGGAAATACCAGATGTGCACGATAGGAACGGCCAGCGCGATGTGTCCCATGCGTTCACGGCGGACACTCTTCTGTGTGACTTCAACGCCGCAACGGTCGCAGATGATGCCTTTATAGCGGATGCGTTTGTACTTACCGCAATAGCATTCCCAGTCGCGGGTCGGCCCGAAGATACGTTCGCAGAACAGACCGTCGCGTTCCGGACGGAACGACCGGTAGTTGATCGTCTCCGGCTTGGTCACTTCGCCGTACGAGCGGGTCAGGATGGCATCGGAGGATGCAAGGCTGATGCTGATGCGCGAGAACAACTTTGTCGCTTTGCTTTCACTTGAGCGGAACATAGATTCGACTCTCCATTTTATGTTCGTGGACGGCCGGAAGATTCCGGCCGTCACTCCATTTACTTAGTCAATTTTCACTTCAAGACCCAGCCCCTGCAACTCGCGCACGAGCACGTTGAAGGACTCCGGAATATTCGCTTCCGGCTGGTTGTCCCCCTTGACGATGGCTTCGTACACCTTTGCGCGGCCCATCACGTCGTCCGACTTGACCGTGAGGATCTCCTGCAGGACATGCGCCGCACCGTAGGCCTGGAGGGCCCACACTTCCATCTCACCGAAGCGCTGTCCGCCGAACTGAGCTTTGCCGCCCAACGGCTGCTGCGTGATGAGGGAGTACGGTCCGATGGACCGGGCGTGGATCTTATCGTCGACCAAGTGGGACAGTTTCAGCATGTAGATCTGTCCGACGGTCACCTGCTGATCGAAGGTCTCCCCGGTGCGGCCGTCCAGCAGCGTGCTGCGGGAATCCACATTGAGGTTCGCCTTCTTCAATTCTTCCTGAACATCTTCCCAGCTTGCGCCGTCGAAGATCGGAGTGGCGTATTTGATGCCGAGTGCTTTACCGGCCCATCCGAGCGCGGTCTCGAAGAGCTGACCAATGTTCATACGGGACGGAACGCCGAGCGGGTTGAGCACGATGTCCACCGAGCGGCCGTCCGGAAGGAACGGCATATCCTCTGCGGGAACAACGGCAGCAACGACACCCTTGTTTCCGTGGCGGCCTGCCATCTTATCACCGACGGAGAGCTTGCGCTTCTTGGCGACATAGACCTTGGCGAGCTGCACGATACCGGGCGGCAATTCATCGCCGATGGTGATCTTGTTCTTCTCGTGCTTGAATGCTTCTTCGATATGGTTCAGCGTATCGAAGTAGTTCTGATAGATCTTCTCGATGAGATTGTTCTTCCGCTTCTCGTCCACCCAATCGTTCTTCGGATCGAGTTTGTCCAGTTTATCGTATCCGACGAATGTTTCCATCTTGAACTGGGTGCCGCTGCGGAAGACCATGTCGCCGTCCAGATTACGGACGCCGGCAGATTTCTCACCGTCCAGCAGCAGGCCGAGTTTGCGTGCGAGCTTCTCGTAATGTGTATCGACGTTCTGCTTGTGCATCTTCTCGAGCAGGTCGAGGCGCTTCTTGTCATCCTTCTTCGTGTCCGCATCCTTCTTCTTGCGGCTGAAGAGCTTCGTCGAAATGACGATGCCTTTCATGCCCGGCGGCGCTTTCAACGATGCATCCTTCACATCGCCGGCCTTGTCGCCGAAGATGGCTTTGAGCAATTTCTCTTCCGGTGTCGGATCGGTCTCGCCTTTCGGCGTGATCTTGCCGATGAGGATGTCCCCTTCCTTCACTTCAGCACCGATACGGATGATACCGTTCTCGTCGAGGTCCTTGGTGGCCTCTTCGCTGACGTTCGGGATCTCACGGGTGAGTTCCTCTTCACCGCGTTTGGTGTCGCGGACCTGCAGTTCGAACTCCTCGATATGCACGGAGGTGAAGACATCCTCGGCAACGATGCGTTCGTTCATGATGATAGCATCTTCGAAGTTATAACCGCGCCACGGCATGAATGCCACGAGCAGGTTGCGTCCGAGTGCAAGTTCACCCTGATCGGTCGCGCAGCCGTCGGCGAGCACATCGCCCTTCTTGAAGCGCTGACCGGGAATGACGATCGGTTTCTGATTGAGGCCGGTGTCCTGGTTCGTCCGGAAGAATTTCACCAGACGGTATTCCACGCGGCGTTTATCCTCGAAGCTGACGAGCTGTTCGACGTTGTCCTCGTCGATATCGTACAGCACGGTGATCTTCTCGCCGGAAACGTTCTCAACGACACCGGCGCGTTCCGCGATGATGCAGGTGCGGGAGTCGCGGGCGATCTTCTGCTCGAGACCTGTGCCGACGATCGGAGCCTGCGGGCGGAGCAACGGCACCGCCTGGCGCTGCATGTTTGAACCCATCAGTGCGCGGTTCGCGTCATCGTGCTCGAGGAACGGGATGAGCGCGGCGGCGGCACTGACGATCTGCGTCGGCGCAACGTCCATATACTGCATCTCATCCGGGGACTGCACGACGAAATCGCCGGCTTTCCGACCCTGCACCTTTTCGGTGAGGAACTTCCCTTTTTCATCGATCGGAGCGTTCGCCTGTGCGATGGTGAATTCGTCCTCTTTTTCCGCGTTCAGGAACTCGATCTCATCCGTTACTTTCCCCTTCTTCACGACGCGGTACGGGGTCTCCAGGAAACCGTACTCGTTCACTTTGGCATGCATGGAAAGCGAGGAGATAAGACCGATGTTCGGACCTTCGGGCGTTTCGATCGGGCAGAGACGGCCGTAGTGAGTATAATGCACGTCGCGCACCTCGAAACCGGCGCGCTCGCGTGTAAGACCGCCCGGTCCAAGAGCCGACATACGGCGCTTGTTGGTCAGTTCGGCCAGAGGATTGGTCTGGTCCATATACTGCGACAGCTGATTGGTGCCGAAGAACGTGTTAATGACGCTGGTGATGGTGCGTGCATTGACGAGGTCGCCCGGGGCGATCTTCTCCTGATCGCGGACGTTGAGACGTTCGCGGATGGTGCGTGTCATGCGGGCAAGACCGATGTTGAACTGTGCAGCGATCTGTTCACCGACCGTACGGATACGGCGGTTGCCAAGATGATCGATATCGTCCACCGATGTCTTTCCCTGCTTCAGATCGAGCAGGTACCGGATGATGGCGATGATATCCTCTTTGGTCAGCGTGGTGGTGTTCTCATCGATGTCCAGTTTCAGTTTCGCATTGATGCGGTGACGGCCCACATCGCCGAGGTCGTACCGTTTCGGATTGAAGAACAATTTGTCGATGAGGCTCTTGGCGGTATCGAGGTCCGGTGCATCGCCGGAACGGAGCTGGCGGTAGATGGTCTCGAGCGCATCCTCTTCGCTGTGCACCGCATCCTTCATGATGGTGTTCGCGATGACGGAGCGGTTGCCCGGCTCTTCGGATTTCAGGAAGCGGATCTTCTTGATCTCCGACTTCTTGATCTTCTTCACGGTATCTTCCGTGACGAGCGTATCCTTGTTGATGATGATCTCGCCCGTCTTCCGGTCCACCACATCACCGCAGATGATGCGGCCGACATAGTCCTTCAGATCGATGTCCGCGACCTTCACCTCTTCCACGAGGTTGAAGAGTTCCATGATCTCGTCGTCGGACGAATATCCGAGCGCACGGAGCAGTGTGGTGACGGGGAATTTCTTCTTACGGTCGATGTACGCGTACATCACATTGTTGATGTCCGTGGCGAACTCCACCCACGAACCGCGGAACGGGATGATGCGTGCGGACTAGATGGGGGTTCCGTTCGGATGGGTCGATTCACTGAAGAAGACGCCCGGCGAACGGTGGAGCTGACTGACGATGACGCGCTCGGCGCCGTTGATGATGAAGGTTCCGCGATCGGTCATGTACGGCAGATTGCCGAGGTACACGACATCCTCGATGGTGTCGGTATATCCTTCGCCGTTCTCCGCTTTCTGGGAGAGGCGCAGTTTCGCTTTGAGCGGAACGGCATAGGTCAGTCCGCGCTCCTGGCATTCGCGCACCGTATACTTCGCCTTTTCGACGTAGTACTCCACGAACTCCAAGAGGAAGTTCTCGCGGGTATCGGTGATGGGAAAGTTCTGGAGGAACACCTGCTGCAGACCGCGGTTCTTCCGTTTGGACGGTGCGGTCTTCTCCTGCAGGAACAGTTCAAAGGATTCGATCTGCACGTTGAGCAGATCGGGATATTCGACGACTTCGTTGATGTTTGCAAAGCTATAGCGACCGGTCTTCTGGTCGAGATGCAATCGGGATTGGCTCTTCAACTCAATCACTCCTTCAGGACGTGATCCTGATGATGATGCTGGTTAGTGGTGGCGACCCGCCGACGCGGAGCGATGGAAGGTCATGGATCTTCGATTTTCGGCTGTTTTGAGGGATTCGGAGCGCCGTTGCACAGTGCAGACAAAAGAAACCACAAGCCGACGTCCCGTTGTTTTCACCCCGTGACTATCGGCTTGTGGTTTTTCAGTTATCTCTCGAATGTGCGATATGTGACATTACAGAGTTTTGAATCAGTTCCGGAAGAATTACTTCAGCGCAACCTTTGCACCGGCTTCTTCGAGTTTCTTCTTCAATGCATCTGCATCTGCCTTGTTGAGGCCTTCTTTGACGACCTTCGGTGCACCGTCGACGAGGTCCTTGGCTTCTTTCAAGCCGAGACCGGTCGCTTCGCGGACCACTTTGATCACGTTGATCTTCGCTGCGCCGCCTTCGGTCAGTTCGACCGTGAACTCGGTCTGTGCTTCCGCTGCAGGTGCTGCGCCGGCTGCCGGTGCTGCGGCCATCATGACCGGAGCGGCTGCGGACACGCCGAACTTCTCTTCCAATGCTTTCTTGAGCTCAACTGCTTCGAGGAGGGTGAGCTTTTCGATCTTTTCTACCAATTCTGCGACGACTGACATTGTTGTATCTCCTTTGTTCTCTCTGTTTTTAATTAACTACATTCATTAGTGGTGGAACATCACGCGGCTTTTTTCTTTTCAATAGCATCGAGAACGCCGACCACATCGCGGATGACGGCATTGAGCGAGCCGACGATACCGGAAACGGGAGCGTTGATGGAACCGAGAATGCTTGCCACGATCTCCGGACGCGAGGGCAGTGCAGCCAGTTCCTTCAACTTGGAACCGTCGTACACCTGGTGCTCGACAACGCAAACCTTGACCGAGAATTTCTCGTTCTTCTCTTTGAACTTTTGAATGATCTTTGCCGGTGCTGCAGCGTCGGTGTACGCGAACGCGATACCCGTCGGTCCGACAAGCTTATCATAGACCTTGTCGTACCCGGTGACATTCTGCAATGCCTTCTTCGCGAGCGTGTTCTTCACGACCCTATATTCGATACCGGATTTACGGAATTCGTTACGGAGTTTGGTGATCTCCTCCACATTGATTCCCGCAAAATCAGTAAAGAACATTCCCTGCGCTTTGGAGACCAATTCCTGGATCTCAGCGACAATCTGTTCTTTCTCTGATTTGTTCATGAGTGACTACTTTTTCGTCTTAGTGATACGATGAGAAGCCCCCGTTCACACAGGGCATCATATCAGGTTATTGAGATAGTGAGTGCGTAAATTCTTGGTGATCAGGACTGGACGACCGTACGGTCGATCTGCACGCTCGGTCCCATGGTCGACGATACGAAAATGCTCTTCACGTACTGTCCTTTGGAGGTCGACGGTTTCAGTTTTCCGACCGTGGTGAGGAACGCTTTCACGTTCTCTGCGAGTTTCACTGCATCAAAACTCACTTTGCCGACCGTGGCATGCACGACGCCTGCTTTGTCGACACGGAATTCGATCTTACCGGCCTTCACTTCCTTCACTGCCGTAGCAACATCCAGCGTCACTGTGCCGCTCTTCGGATTCGGCATCAGGCCGCGGGGTCCGAGGATCTTTCCGAGCTTCCCTACTTCCACCATGACGTCCGGCGTTGCGATGATGACATCGATATCCGCCCAGCCGCCTTTGATCTTTTCCACATATTCTTCCAGACCGGCATGATCGGCACCGGCTGCTTTCGCTTCTGCATCCTTCGGCGCTTTTGCCATCACGAGCACGCGGACCGATTTACCGATACCATGCGGCAGGGCCACTGTTCCGCGGACGGCCTGATCGGCCTTCTTCGGATCAACGCCGAGACGGACAGCAATGTCAACTGATTCGACGAACTTTGCCGACGCGGTCTCTTTCACCACCGCCATTGCCTCGTCCACCGAGTACAGCTTGTGTGCGTCGACTTTCTTTGCAGCATTCTTGTACTTCTTACCGTAAGCCATGTGTTCTCCTCTGTGGTCCGAACGTCACGCACAAGGGCGTAACTCCCACTGTTTGCGATTGATTAACCTTCGATGTTGATACCGAGACTCTTTGCCGTTCCTTCGATCATGCTCATCGCCGATTCGATATCCGTCGTGTTCAGATCGGGCATCTTCATGGTGGCGATCTCCTTCACCTGAGCGCGGGTCACTTTGCCGACCTTCACACGGTTCGGTTCGCCGGAACCCTTCTGCACCTTCGCAGCGCGGACGAGCAGCACGGCGGCGGGCGGGGTCTTGGTGATGAACGTGAATGATTTGTCGGAGAAGACCGTGATCACCACCGGAATGATCAGTCCTGCCTGCGCCTGTGTGCGGGCATTGAACTGCTTACAGAATTCCATGATGTTCACGCCCTTTTGACCGAGCGCGGGACCGACCGGAGGAGCAGGATTCGCTGCACCGGCGGGAATTTGCAACTTGATAAAGCCAACGACTTTCTTTGCCATAGTGATTCTCTAGGTAATGATTTTAATAGATTATTTTTCCACTTCCACTTGACTGAAATCGAGCTCGATCGGCGTTTTACGCCCGAAAATGCTCACCATCACCTTCAACCGGAGCTTCTCTGCATTGATCTCCTGCACGAATCCGGTGAAGTTATGGAACTGCCCGCTGATGATCTTCACCGGTTCCCCGATATGGAACGGGATCTCGATGCGCTCAACCTCAGTGCCGTCCTCTTTCTTCTCTTCGATCTTACCGATAAGACGCTTCACTTCATCGGGCTGCAGCGGTACCGGACGGTCCTTTGTTCCCACAAAACTCAGCACTGACGGGGTATTCAGGATCAAATGCTTCGTTTTTTCGTCCAGGATCGCTTCGACCAGGATATAACCGGGGAAGAAATTCTTCGTTTTGCTCTTCTTCTTTCCATCCTTCACTTCGAAGATCTTTTCTGCCGGGATCATGATGCGCGTGATCTTTTCGGACAGGCCCAGCTCCTTCGATTCGTTCTCGATAGCAAGTTTCACCTTGTTCTCGTGGCCCGAATAGGTCCGAACGACATACCAACGATGTATTACGGCTGAGTCCACCACTTAGAAGATCCCTTTGATAGCATTACTGACGATCCAGTCCACGACGAATACGAACGCCGCAATGACTCCGCAGACGCCAAGGACGACCAAGGTCGACTCCTGGAGCTCTTTTTGGGTCGGCCACGTCACTTTACCCATCTCTTTGTAGACGTCAGTAAAGAAATTGATGATTTTCTCTTTCATAATGACCTTGATACTTCTGCACGGGTGGAGGGACTCGAACCCCCAACCAACGGTTTTGGAGACCGCTACTCTACCAATTGAGCTACACCCGTACGAAATTTACTTGGTTTCTTTGTGGATTGTGTGTTTGTTGCAGCGGGGGCAGTACTTCTTATACTCCACACGATTGGTCTGCTTCTTCTTGTTCTTCGTGGTGGAGTAGTTGCGCTCCTTGCAAACGGTGCATTCGAGGGTAATAATGTCTCTCATTTTTCTATCCTTTTTCTTGAACCTTTCACTACATCATGCATTTGATCCAGAGCGGAAGACGGGACTCGAACCCGCGACCAACAGCTTGGAAGGCTGTGACTCTACCAACTGAGTTACTTCCGCATTTTCAAGGAACCCAACCGAACAAGCCGGCATCCGTCCAGGGCTGGCGACGGGGACCGAGCAAGGTCCTCAACTCCGGTGAAGCGTGTTGAGCTTGCGACCGGGATTGAACCGGTGACCTCGTCCTTACCAAGGACGTGCTCTACCAACTGAGCTACGCAAGCAAGCGTTACCACAAGAATGTGGGTAGGGAAGGATTCGAACCTCCGAAGCCCGAGGGCGACAGATTTACAGTCTGTTGCGTTTAACCACTTCGCTACCTACCCAAGCCAAGAACCGAATCTTGGAGCTGGCGACCAGACTTGAACTGGTGACCTGCTGATTACAAGTCAGCTGCTCTACCAACTGAGCTACGCCAGCGATGCTGATCAGCCAACAACTGAACACATTTTCCAAAAACCCCAATAGCAAGAGGTTTCTCGAAAAGGCATTGTGGCGGAGTTAACAAATATATACTTTTTTGCCAGAAAGTCAACAAGCACTGCGTTAATATTTGCTAACCGAAGAGGGGGCGAAAGCAGCGTATTTTGAGGCTTTTTGAGTGAACATCTGTGCGAGGGAGTCCCTGCCGTAGTACCGCTCATAGGCTGCTCTATATAAGAGAGCGTTCGTCATAACGGAGCGCAGCCCTGCGGTGTACTTGTCCGTGCCATCGTACAACCGGACATCAATGCGTGCGGGTGTGTGAGGAAGATACGAAGAATCCTGCGAAAGTCGAAGAAGGAATCCGTCCGGAATACGGAGTGCACCGGAAAGATATTGCGGCTCGATCTCCGGCGTTACAAAGACCGGAGCGGGAGCAGTCATGAAACTACGGAGCAGTGCGGCATACCGTGCTTCGATCACGGCCGGGTCGTACGGCAGAACGTGTTCGAACTTGTAGAGTTCCGGAAGGAATGCGTCCACCTCCTTCTGCGACCGCTGCATGACATCGGGATACATCGCACGGAGCTGCGGGAAATACCAGGAACGGCGGAACAACTCTTTATCCAATACGACCACGTCCGGCCGAAGCTGCTCGACATGCTGGAAATAATAGGAAGGGGAAACAAAATAATCCCATTGTGCCGAAATGACAACGGCGTTCGGCGGGAGCGACGTGAGGATACTCTGAGTATACTCCGCCGCCATGGAATTCCCGCTCTGGTCCACATCATGCCAATGGGAAGCGACCTGGAGCGGAATGAGACCAACGGCAGCAGCCATGACCGCGATGCGCGCCGTGCGCCCCTCGAACCGGTTGATGAGGAACGCGATACCGTATGCCGCAGTGAAAGCGATCATCATGAACGCCAGGAGGAAATACGTATCGATATCATGGATATCGTAATTGATGGAATACGCAACGCAGGTGATGAAAAGAACGGCAACGACGGTGAAGAGGCGCCGGTCACGGAAGGCGAGCACGAGCATTCCAATGAATGCGATCAGCAGGATCACCGGATGGAATTCTGCCGGAAGATTCGATGTGAAGTGATCGAACTGCTTCTTTGCCACATCGCTACCGGAGAACATCCAGACGCGGAACTGTTTGCCGGTGACATGCCACCAGAACGAATCGAAGGTCTGGGGATTGCCCCAGTTGAACGGAGGAGAAGATGACGCGCGTACCGGCAGATAGAGATAGACGGAAAGTCCGGCAAGGAACGGCACACTCAATTGTCCGATCCGTTTCACTGCATCCTTGTTCCAACCATGTTCAGCCATGAACCAGTAGATGAGCGCCGGCGCAAGGAGGATCGTCGTCATGTGATTGGTGAACGAAAGACCGACGAAGAATGCAAAGAGGAACCACCAGCGTGCGTCGCGCGTTCTTACCCCCTTCACAAAAAAGAGAAGCACTGCCGAGACCAGCAGCAGATGGAGTGCATACACTTCCGCTGAAACGCCCTGCAGCCAAAAAGTCTTCGAAAATGCCAATAAATACGCTGAAATTACAGCCGGCACGATGATGTCCGCCGATGCGGCCTTCCTTTCCCTTTTCATCACTTCGACGATCAACAAGAAGAACATGAGTGCGGCGGCAGCGGTCATCAATCCGGAAAGGATGTTGAGACGCATGATGACAGCATCAGCGACGGGAAGCAGCGTGAAGAAACGGCCGATGAGTGTGTACAGCGGATAGCCGGTGGAGTGTGCATTGCCGAGCGTAGCAGCAACGGCGGCCAGTTCACCGCTGTCGATGTAGCCGACCGTGGGAGCCATCGTGATGCGATAGATGATGAATACCGTCAGCATGAGCAATGCCGCGGTGCCGTATTCTTTTATTCGTCCGAGTGTCATAAAAAAAACAATGCCGTAGTATCCTCCGATAAAAATACAAAATTATCTTCGAATTCTACGGCAAAATTTTTTGCACCCGACGGATGCGGAAGAGGCGGTCACATATTGAAGTAGTAGCTCATCTTCACCAGAAAGATATTGTCCGCCTTCGCTGAGATGAGCCGGTCGACCGAGCGGCTCAATGCGAGATCGCCGGTGTTCTCGTAGTCGCTCCGGTTCTGCGTCCAGACGAAATACAGGGCCGACCCCGGAAGATATTCCCACCGCAGCACCGCGTTGCCGCGGAGCGATTTAAAATTGAAGTTCGGATCGCTGAAGGTATGTACGGCGCCAGTACCGGTGCCGGTCGGATCGACGGTGTATTCATCCCCGGTCTTCGTGATAGTGGAACCGTTCGTTCCATAGATGAGATATTCGTTGGACGAAGGACGGACCAGCTGCTTGAAGTTGGAATAGCTGCCGGAAGAGACGAGCGGCTGCATGTACAACTGCAGACTGAGCGTCGGCGTGAAGGTCCAGTTCAAACGGATATTGGCCGAGATCTGCCGGTAGGCAAGTTCGCTGAACAGGTACCGTCTGCCGTATGTGAGAGTATATGACGGATCCTCAAAATCCCCGCCGCCGTAGGCTACTTTGCTCACCTCGTCCGTCCAGTCCGGACCGACGGAGACATTCACATTCGGTGCGGGACGGTACTGCACCCAGAACCCGGCGCTTTTGATATCCGTTTCGTCGGATCGATATGTGTATCCGAACATCTCCACTACCACTTCTTTGCTGTAATCCGAACTTGCATTCAGATTGAAATCCCATCCTTTTGAATTCACCGTGAGCGGACCACCGCGAGTACGTCTGTTGCTCAGCGTTGTTGTTGGATTGTAGGCGAAGTTCCAGTTGAGCGTATAGTAGTTCATGAACTGTACGAAACCGAAATGGACCAGCACACGGTGGATGAGGTTCTTCTGGAAATCGAAGCTTTGTCCGAACCCGCCGCCGAGTTCCTTCCTGCGGAACAGGCCGTCCGGTTCACTCCAATTATATCCTCCGCCGACATGCATGTTGATGACATCTGCACGGGACTGGAATCCGAGATCGTTCACTTCATATTTGGGATCGATGAAACCGAGTGAAGAATTAAAGAAGAAATTCCCCTGCTGCTTGATAAGGTAGAATCTCCCGGCAAGTCCGGTCATGGACGTAGCGTTGGTGTCCACGTCGACATGCGAGGCATCAGGGCGCTGGAAATAGTGCTGCGAGTTACGCTGCAGTGCTGTCATCCGCTCCCGGGTCCCTTCCACATGGGAGAGATTCGTATAGCCGGTAACGACCCAGGTCTTTGCGGTATCCAGGAAGGTCCAACCGTCCATACCGACGAACGACCCGCTGTTATTCAATCCGTTCCGAAGCACCTGATCGGAGAATTCCCGATGGGTGTACGTGCCGAGGATCCCGATCCCCTGTTTGCCGTCATTGAAATCGCGCTGCACGCGGCCTACTCCATAATATGTGGAGGGTTCCACTTCCGCTTCTCCGCGGTGAGTTCCGGTCTTGAAATCGGCATGCTCGCGTGCCGTTACGGCGTGGATGGTGCCGACGTTCCAGCCGTCACCGACCTTGCCGGTCACTTTCCCTGCTCCGAGGATCCGGGTGGCAAAGGGCTGATGATAAAAGTCGGATCCGCCGAGTGTATCATTCCCATGGGGAGAACGGCCGATGCGGCGGCTGTAGAACGGGGTGGTGTACGGGAAGTTGAAGTTCCAGAAATTGCGTCCTCCCCCCTGACCATAATTCGTGAAGATATTGGCCCCTTCCACGAAGAAGGGACGCTTCTCGCTGAAGAATGATTCAACGTCGGAAAGATTGACGACGGCAGGATCGACCTCTACTTGTCCGAAATCGGGATTCACTGTTCCATTCAGGATAAGATTTGAACTGAGACCGTAACGGATATCGGCACCGACCTCGGGCGTGTAGCGGGAGCCGTTGTTGAAAGGATCACCGGGGGCGGGGTGGGTGAACTCCGCCTTGGTGGTGAGGAACGGAAGGACCTCCAGTGCGTTCGCCGGCTTGATGCCTTCGATGCCGACGAGTTCCGGAAAGCGGGAGACATAACCGCTTTCCATTCGGGGGGTGTAGACGAGATAACTGTTCTCATTCTTCCTTCCGATATCGCGGCGGAAATTGATCCCCCACACCTGCTGTTCTTTCTCCGTGAAGCGAAGCTGCGAGAACGGAATACGCATCTCGACCGTCCACCCCTGTTCATCGATGCTGGAACTCCCTTCCCACACACCGTCCCAATCATCATCATCCCAGTCATCATTATAGAGCACGCCGTCCGCCATGGTGCCGGAAGGACCGAGCACGAAATAATTGCCGGAGCGTTTATCGCGGTACGGATCGAGGAAGACGCCGAACCAGTCCGCCGTGTTCAGATTATCACGGCGGTCCAGCAGCGCCATGATGGAATCGGGGGAGGAATCGTGAAGCCGTGCGGCGATATACAGCGCATCATCATCATACGCGACCCAGACCTCGGTCCGTTGGGACGGTGCTGTACCCTGGTTCGGTTCCTTCTGTGTGAATTCCGTGACAGCGGGAGCGATGCTCCAGACCGGTTCGTTGAGTTTCCCGTCCACCGATACCGGCTGTGTGAGCTTCACGGCTTTCACCTGGGCAGCGTGCACCGCTGCAACGGTCATGACCAGAACAACAGCACTGCGCACCAATCGAATCATCGTTACTCCTTTGTTATAGAACTCGAAAGCGGCTTTAGCTTTATCGCTACGCCGCTTTCGGGTGCATTGTTGCATGACAATTGTCTATTATTTCTTCTTGATGTCGATGTATCCGTTCGTAGCTTCGAGCGTGATCACTTCGCCGCCGCCGTTGAGCTGATAGCGGGCACGGATCTCGTCCCGATCGCCGTCCTTGTCATACGAAGTAGACGGAAAATCGGAGCGGACCTCGTATTTGGAACGCTTGGAGGAACCGCCCCAGCCGCCGTTATCACGGAGCCGGATGGTCGCTTCGATGGATGCCTTGGCGGAAGCGGGAAGCGTGAGACGGATATCGCCGCCCGAGGTTTTGAGATTCGATTCACCTTTGCCCGACGGGATCAGATCTGCCGTGACATCGCCGCCGGCGGTGCTTGCTTCGATGGAACCAGTGATGTTCTTCAATTCGATATCGCCGCCGGAAGTGCGGGCTTCCACTGTACCGGATGCGCCGAGCAGTTTCAGATCGCCGCCGGCTGTGCGGAGATACGCATTGCCGGAGACTTTACCGATGCGGATGTCACCGCCGGAGGTGCCAACCGTGGCATCCCCGCCGATATCGCCCACTTCGATATCGCCGCCCGACGTCCGGGCATCCAATTTCTTCGCAACATTCCCGATGCGGATATCACCGCCGGAGGTGTTCACCGTTGATTCGCCGATGACGTTCGCGATGGTGATATTGCCGCCGGAGGTGCGGAGTTCCGCTTTCCCTTCGATGTCCCCTGTGCGGATGTCCCCTCCGGAGGTCGTCATACGGACCGTTCCTTTCAGTTTATCGATATTGATGTCGCCGCCGGATGTATGGCCGACCGCATCACCGGTGAGACTTCCCACGAGTTCGATATTCCCGCCGGAGGTATTCATATCCAGTTTCGTCTGCTGCGGTACGGAGACCTCGAAGCGTCCGCCGCCGCGTGTGCTCCATTTCGGACGGTACGTGACGGTGACCTCGTCCCCGCTCTGTTTCATCTTCACATACTCCAGGTCCTCTTCATCCAATCCTTCCACCACCACTTCGATGGCGCTCTTGTCCCATGCTTTGATGACGATCTCACAGCCGGAGACGGAGATGTCCAGCGAGCTGTTCTTGCCGACATTGAAGGTCTGTTCGGACCGGGTCTGCGATGCACCGCTTGATGCCATCGAAGAACTGCTCGTGGTGGAAACGGACGAAGGTGCTTTGGGAGCTTTCGGTGTGGAACTGCCCTGCCAGTCCGAAGCAACGGCGGATGAGAACAACGCCGAGATAACGAGTGTGATGAACCATTGTGTTTTCATTGATAGATCTCCTTCACTAAGTTGACCGCGCGGTTGCGGATGTAGTTATTCTCTTCTTTTGCGATCTGTTCCTTTAATGCTTTCACCGTTGCTTCATCCAGACGGTTACCGTCCATCTTCGCCAGTTCCAGCGCATTGATGGCGGCAACACGGATACCGGAGTTCTCATCGTGTTCAATGACATGCAGCAGCGCATCGCGCAGATCATCATCGAAGCCGTACTGCTGCAGAACGCGGAGCGCTTCATTCCGCACGCCGGGATTGGCATCCGTCTTGAGAGAAGTGATGAGCGCTTGCTTGATGGCCGGGTCGACGGAGCGGCTCACTGCGGCCTGGTCGCGGATGAGCTGCATGCTGGAAAGGCGGACGCCGGCGTTGGATTCGTTCAGCAATGCATGTGTGAGCAGCCGCTGGATCTCGGGATCGTCCACTCTCCCCTTGATATGCACCGGTGCGACGGCGTTGAACTCGAACTCCACCTCGCCGTCCGACGCATCATTGTCAATGAATCGGATATTTTCGATAAAGGTCTTGCCCGGCTGTTTTGCATCATCAGCAGCGGTCTGAAGCACGATGTACGGCTCCGTCCCGGACGGAGCGAATGAGCAATACCCCAGCAGCAATCCCAATGAGAGCATTCCTGCACTGCTGAGCACCACGGCGGGACGCAGGAGTTCCGACATCACTTCGCGGAGCCGGACCATGACCGGTATCCGGTTCCGTTCGCCGCGGAGTGCGGAGCGCAGCTGCGTTCTGGCATCGCTCAGCAGATCGTCCGTGACAGAGGGCGGGGTCTGTTCGGAGACGAATGTTCCGAACCGTTTCCATTCGCGGAATTCCTTCCTGGCGTCCGGATGCTTCTTGATATAGTCATCCAGTTCCTTCTGGTCCTCAGCATTCAGTTCCCCGTACAGGGAAAGAAGCATCAGTTCTTTGATACGTTCGTTCTTCATAGGTCACTCATACAGGTCGTGTAAACGGTCCCTCATCTTCTGCGTTGCTTCGAACAGGTATTTCTTCACGGTCCCTTCGGCACATTCCATCATCACGGCGATCTCTTTCACTTTGTATTCCTGATAGTGCCGGAGCGTGAACACGAGCCGCTGCTTCGGTGAGAGCTCCTGCAGCGCACTGCGGATGCGCCGGTCGATCTCCTCTCCGTGCAGTCCGGCATCGGTGCCCGGTCCGCCGGAAGGGATCTCGCTGAATGCCTCTTCCTTCTCCTCCTGCAGCGAGACCGTGTTCAGTCTTCGTTTGCGCTCCTTGAATGTGAGGCAGACATTGGTGACGATGCGGTAGAGCCAGGTGGTGAACTCGCTCTTGTGTTCGAAGCCGGCGAGACCTTTATAGACGCGGATGAGGGATTCCTGATAGATATCCTTGGCATCATCCGAATTCTGCGTGAACCGTGCGGCAATGGCGAGCACATTCCGGTCATACCGGAAGATGAGCTGCTCGAATGCAGTGGGATCCCCTGCCTGCGAGCGCCGTATCAGTTCGTCGTCTGTCTGTGTCATTCTGCCGTGTTTATTGGTTGGACTCGCAAGCGGCAACAATGGTTGGGGGGATTGCCGGAATTGTTTTTCCCCCGCACTTGCTCTATATTATACGAAACGTCGATAGGAAATCCATGACATATGCATTCATCGCGCTGCTGCTGATCCTGGCACCGAAGGAACCGTCAAAAAAAACCAATGAGGATTACACATTCCGGCTGGAAATGATCAAAGGGCGGCCGGTGATGTACGTGGCGACCTCCAAGACCTTCAGCTGTTCGAATTACGGTATCTTCTTACGGCAGGGATGGTCCGGAGATACATTGACGGTGAACATTCTCGGTGTGGACAGCCGGTCGAACTGCGATAATGTCCCGGAAAAGGCACGTGGGATGATGGAAGTGCGGGGGATCCGGGAGCGGGAGTTCATCCTGCGGATCATCACGGAGAAGAAAGTGAATCTCTTTAGCGTCGATGCCGACGGCGATGATATCTCGGTAGAGCCGATCCTCTACGACTTCATCCGTGCGGTCACGAACTGAGCATCGAACCGCCGGTATGTTCACCACGGCAGACTGACACATCTCCCGCCACACTGTCCGCATCGGCACGATCGGGTTACGACAACACTCCGGAACGGTGCATCTGTCTATGCCAGCAATACGCGTACATCATCACCGGGAACAGACTCACAATGACGAACGGAACGGCGTTCATCCCTGCCGCATATCCAAAGAAGAGCACCGCATTCACAGCGATGAGCACACTGCCGACGCGCTCCCATTTGAGCGACACAAGGTAACCGACCAACAGCAGCAGATGGGCCCCCTGTGCAAGCCAGATGCGAACCGGAGGAGTGTTGAGGGATTCAGTGGAGAACCAGGAAAGATGTTCGATGAAGAATGCACCCCAGAGCAGAAAGAGCAGCAGACTGAGTATGCGGGCCGCGGTGCGGGTGACTCTGATATGATCGAATCGATATTGCATACCTCCTCCTTTCGAAGAACGGCGACGCAGAACCTTCAGTACAAATATCAGTCTCCGGTGTGATGAAAGCAAGAGGTGAATCCGCCGCCGATTTCACCCTTTCACTTTCGCCCACCAACCGCTATATTCCCACAGTACATTGAC
>JAVBYA010000281.1 GCA_030824295.1 Bacteroidota bacterium | reverse complement strand
CAGTGCTCTTGTTCGCCGGAGTGCGGCGGAGGACCGCCTTCACGCGGGCGAGTAATTCGCGCAGACTGAACGGCTTGGTGATGTAATCATCCGCACCGAATTCCAGACCGAGCACTTTGTCCACCTCTTCTCCTTTTGCGGTGAGCATAATGATGGGAGAGGAGATCCCTTCGGCGCGCGCCTTCTTGCAGATATCGAAACCGGAGATGCCGGGGAGCATCACATCTAGCAGCACAAGATCGAACGGCTGACTGCGGAGTGCTTCGAGTCCTTTAGTGCCGTCCCCGATCACCTGAACCTGATATCCTTCGAATTCCAGATTGTCGCGCAGTCCGCGCTGCATCTCCGGTTCGTCCTCGATGACAAGTATGCGTGCCATGGTGGTCCCTTATGATAGCTGTTGCTGTGGAATAGTGAGCGGCAGCGTGATGGTAAAGGTGCTGCCGTGCCCCGGTTCGCTGTTGACCGTGATGGTACCGTGGTGTGCATCCACAATATGATGGACGATCGCCAGTCCCAGTCCGCTCCCTTTTGCGGTGTGAACCAGTCCCTGCGAAACGCGGTAGAACTTCTCGAATACTTTTGAATGATGCTCTTTCGGGATACCGACGCCGTGGTCCTGTACAGAAATGCGCATGGTGTTCCCGGAGAGAGAGGTGGTGATACGGAGGAATTTCCGTTCACCGCTGTACTTGATGGCATTGTCGATCAGATTGTGCAGTGCTTCGGCGACCGCCTCTTCATCCGCAGTGATCTGCGGAAGTTCCGGCGCAAGGGACGTCTCGACGGTGAAGCCGAGCGTCTCAAGCCGGTATGAGTACACGGTCAGAATGGAACCGATGAGCGCATTCAGATCCATTGGCGCGAAGGAGTAGCGGCGTGTGCGCGATTCCATCCGGGAAAAGTTCAGGATGTTGTTGATCAGCCGGGTGAGCCGTTCCGTTTCATGCAGGATGATGGAGTAATATTCCTGACGCTTCGCTTCGGTCTTGACCCGCTTCATCTCCAGCGTCTCCGCGAACATGCGGATGAGCGCGAGCGGCGTGCGGAGTTCATGCGATACATTCGAGACGAAGTCCGTGCGCATGGCAACGAGTTCCATCTCCCGCTTGATCAGGCGGTACGCCATCACCGCGCCGGTGAGCAGGACGATGTTCAATGCGACGATGAGTGTCATGTTCTCGCGGTAGCGCGCACGAGCCTCCTCCTCGACGGTAGAGCCGAGCATGCGGACCTTCACCACGTGGTCCGGAAGGATCCAGAGCGGACGTTCCTGCGAGAACTCGAATGCGGTGCGGGGATGCGTCGAATAGAGCGTTGCGCCGGTGGAGGCAGAGGCGATATTCAGCACCAGGTCGTTCCGGGCGATGTCGGAGAGTTTTCGTCCTATGACCTCGGCAACGAACCGGTCCGTCCGGACCATGATACCGGCGACGAGCGTCGGCGAAGAGGAGGGAGCGAAGAGAATGAGCAGCGTTGAATCGGTATCGATGACCGGTTCCAGTTTGCGGTACTTGAGCGCGCGGTAGCGGATGAGCTGTCCGAACGTCACCTCGTACCGCCGGGCCCAATCGCGGGGAACAGGTATCGCGCGGGGATGGAGAGCGACGGTGTTCAATGATGTATCGGCGATGATGATGCCGGTGATGGACGGATTATCCGACAGAATGCGGTCGAAGGCGCCGTTGGCAATATTGTTCTCGATCTGCGTTGCCCAGCCGGAGGAGACATCCAGTACGTGCTGGTTCACGGAGAAGAGGACGGCGTCCAGCTGACGGCCGTACAGTTCGCCGAGCATCGTTTCGGTCTCGTCCAACGAAGAGATCTCATAGACGGAATAGAAGATCGCCGGAAGCAGGACGATGAGGCCGAGTGTGAGGAATATTTTTTTCGTATTATCCATGGAAACTGAGGTAAAGATACGGAAACCTTGGATTAAAGTTAAAGGAAGGGAAGCGATAAAAAGTCAAAAGTGAAAAGTCAAAAGTGGAAGTTAAAAGTTAAAAGTGAAAAGTTTATAGAAAGAGGAGTGTATGGGAAATGAAGAGTATCCAATAACGACGGGGGTGCGGTTCTTGCGGGAGCAGAATGTCCGGTTCACGCCGATGCTCTATACGTATGAGCCCAAAGGGGGTACGGCCGTTTCTGCGCGGGAACTGGGGGTGGAGGAGCATCGGATCATTAAGACATTAGTGATGCAGAGCGATCCGAAGCATCCGTTTATCGTGCTGATGCACGGGGATAAAGAGGTCTCCACGAAGCAGATGGCGCGCATCCTGGGAGTGAAGAGCGTGGAGCCGGTCTCCGAGCAGACAGCGTTCCGGCTGACGGGATATCAGGTCGGCGGGATCAGTCCGTTCGGAACGAAGCAACGTCTGCCGGTCTATGCAGAGAAGAGCATCTTTGCACTCGAGCGCATTGTGATCAACGGCGGCAAAAGAGGATTTCTTGTGGAGATCGATCCGGCGGAACTGAAGCGGACGCTGGGAGCGGAGGAAGTGGAAGCGGGGATCTAAAAGCGCTGAAACTAAAGAAAGAAGTTAATGAGGTCATTCTGAGTCCCGACAGTGGTCTTTGTGTTGTGTCGGGACGAAGAATCCGCTTGAAACGATTTCTTCGAACCAGATTCCCCGCCTGTCGAATCAATTATTCCAAGGCAAGCGGGCAGGTTCGCCCCGCAACGTATAAGAAAGCAAGGCGGGTCTCAGAATGACAATCGCTTTCCTGTTATTTTGCGACGGACACTACCTTCCGCACCATCCGCAGCATCGATTCCTCGGTGGTGTACCGTTCGATCTCCGCAAGCGGGATCCAGGCAAGGTCCTTCGATTCGGCGCTGATCACCAGCGGTTCGGTATCGTCCGCTTCGAACAGAAAGCGGATGTCGTAATGGAAATGCTCCGGCTCGTCCTTCCGTGCCGGGATGGGGTGTACATCCACATCAAAAATTGTATCGGACAACGTTGTTACGCTCTTCAATCCTGATTCTTCCTCTGCTTCTCTCATCGCGACATTCTTCGGATCCGGATCACCGTCCGAATGCCCTCCCAGCTGCAGCCACTTGTCCAATTTGCCGTGATGCGTCAGCAGCGTGTGGGTCCGCTGCCGGTTGACGATGAGAGCAGAAGCAGTGATGTGTCCCGAACGCTGCGACCGTTCGAAGCAGTCGGCATGCGAGCGGACGAAGGCGATGATGCGTTCCAGCATCTCCTGTTCGTGCGCATCGGCGGCTGTGAAGGCGGCAAGCTGCCGCAGTAATGGTTCGCGATGCACCGGTCAGTCCCCCTGATAGACGGAGAAGAGATTGTAGACGCTCACGGTCAGGTCCACTTTATGCATGGAGCCGTTCAGCCGCCAATAGTTCTGCGTGTTGGTGTTCTCCTCGAACCGCTGATTGAATGCGTAGGAGAGACTCAATGTGAGGAACGATGTGGTCGGGACCTTCAATGCCGCGGTCATGCCGAACGCGAACGGGAAATCCATCGTTCCGTAATGTTTGTTCGTGGTGAACTGTCCGGGATACGATTGGGTGTCGGGGAGATAGATGGTCGTATTCCTGTCGACCGAGGCACTACCCCAGTACCACGTTGGGGTAAGATGGAGTGATGAGTTCTTCCCGTCCGGATTCTGCGCGAAACAGATCGCTGTTGCGGTGATGAACAAGAGAAGATGCTTCATACGGTTATCCTTGGTTATGAGACGACGTTGACCGGGTGACCGCTGAGAAAAGCGCGGACATTGTTCACGACCACATCCATCAGCCGGGTGCGTGCGGCGAAGCTTGCCCAGGCGATGTGCGGGGTGATGATGGTGTTCTTCGCAGAGAGGAGCGGATTCTGTGGTGATGGGGGTTCGGTGGAAAGCACATCCAGTCCTGCGCCGGCGATCCGTCCATTGTTGAGTGCATCGGCGAGCGCCTGTTCGTCCACCAGTCCGCCCCGTCCTGTGTTGATAAGCAGTGCAGTCGGCTTCATCAGTTCCAGAGTTGATGCGCTGATGAACTTGTCCGTCTGCGGTGTGAGCGGACAGTGAAGCGAAACGATATCCGAGCGGCGGAGAAGAGATTCCGTATCGGTAAACGTGATGTTCGGAGAGACCTCCCAGGTTTTTAAAACCTGGGAGGTCTTTCCAGAGCGGGATGAGACGAGAACATTCATTCCGAACGCCGACGCGATCTTCGCGACCGCTTTTCCGATATTCCCGTAACCGATGATGCCGAAGGTCTTGCCGGAAATTTCGGTCAGCGGAAAATCCCAGAACGCGAAATCGGGATTGGTGCTCCAGCGTCCGTTCCGCACCGCGTCCGCATGGTGACCGGTGCGGTGAGTGAACTCCAGCACGAGTGCAAATACGAGCTGTGCAACGGACTCTGTGCTGTAGGCCGGTACGTTCGTGACGGTGATGTTACGTTCCTTCGCGGCGGCGACATCAATGATATTGTAGCCGGTAGCGGTGACGCCGAGATAGCGGAGCCGGGGGAGTTGTGCGATGGTGTCGCGGGTGAAGGGGACCTTGTTGGTGATGATGATCTCTGCATTGGCGGCACGGGGAACGATCTCCTGTGCCGCGGTGCGGTCATAGAGCGTCACCGCGCCGAGTGCATGCAGCGGATCCCAGGAGAGGTCCCCGGGATTCATGGCGTATCCGTCCAGAACAACGATGTTCATAAAGTTATTGTTAAAGGTACATCGATTCTTCCTACACTACATCTCTGTCCCGAACTCCAATAAGATACAGGATCCCATCCAGTCCCAGCGTTGAGATCGCCTGTTTTGCCGTCTGCCGCACGATCGGTTTCGCATTGAAGGCGATGCCGAGTCCCGCAAGATGGAGCATCGGCAGGTCGTTCGCACCGTCCCCGACCGCGATCACCTGCTCCAGCGAGATCTGTTCCTTTGCTGCGATCTCTTTCAGCAGTTCTGCCTTTCGTGTCCCGTCCACGATGGTGCCGCGCACCGCGCCGGTCACCGTGCCGTTGACGATCTCCAGTTCGTTCGCGAAGACGTAGTCGATGCCGAGTTTCTGCTGCAGGATGTGGCCGAAGTACGAGAATCCGCCGGACACGATAGCGGTCTTGTATCCGAGCTTCTTGAGCGTTGCGATGAGC
>JAVBYA010000225.1 GCA_030824295.1 Bacteroidota bacterium | reverse complement strand
TTCCGCTCATATTGCTCGAAGAGCTGAACGATGGCTGCAGCGATGGCATCCACATTCGTCGGTTCAACACATGTCCCGCCCGCATCCTCGATGGTGGTCCGCAGATACCCTTTCGTCACGCAGCCGAGGATCTTCTTGCCGGTGCCGATGTATTCGTACAGTTTCCCCGGCGTCATCAGGTCGTCCTGATTGATCAGCCAGAGCACATCCGAAGCGAGCAGATACTTCACCGCTTCCTTATGTTCCAGATAGCCGAGCAGGTTCACCGAGTTCTGCAGTCCCAGCTGGTTCACCAGATTGATATGTTCCGGACGGAAGAGTCCCACGAAGCACGCTTCGATGCGGCCGCGCAGCCGCGGCTGTTCCTTCATCACCTTCGCGAATGCCTGCAGGAAGTAGACCGGTGTGATGGTGCCGTAGAACATACCGGAATATGTGAACCGCATCTTCTCCGTATGCGGCAGGACGCTCTTGTTCGGCACCTGCAGGTCCGCCGGATCGAATCCGTGCGAGAGGATGGTGATATCGTTATATCCCAGGAATTTGTGACGCTGGATGAGCTCCTCTTTCACGTGGCGGCTGGTGGTGAGGATCATATCCGATTTGTGCACCACGTTCTTCTCTTTGCGGTAATGCAGAAGCCGGTGCAGCGGGGTGGGATAGTATTTGTACGGATAATCGATCCACGAATCGCGGTAGTCGATCACCAGCGGCACCTTGAACCGCTTCTTGAGCTCCACACCGATCAGGAAATCGGTCACCGGCGGTGCGGTGGCATACAGCACATCGAACTTCTCCTTCTTGAGCAGTTCCGTTGCGGCCTTCACCGCATGCTTCTTCCATCCGATCTTGTTATCGGGAATGAAGAACATATCGCTCATATAGGTGAGGAACTTGCGCGTCCCTTCCTTCGGCATCTTCACGATCTCTTTGTTGTTCTTATGCAGCACAGCGTTCGGATCGGTGGATTGGGTCCGGATGACCCGGATGTTGAGCGCCTCGATCTCCTTCAGCAGCGACTCATCCTTCGCGTAATACGCGGTGCTGCCGATGGTGAGGACGGTCGGCTCCCAGCCGTATTGCGGCAGGTATTTGACGAACTTCAGCGTCCGCTGGACGCCGCTGCCGCCGAGCGGCGGGAAATAATAGGCGATAATGAGGACTTTTTTCATGTCAGATGATGATCAATTCTTTCGGTGATCCGGTCAGCACTTCGCAGCCGTGGTCGCGGACGACGACGGTATCTTCGATGCGGATCCCGAACCGGCCGGGAAGATAGATACCCGGTTCGATGGTGATGACATTCCCGTTCACGAGCATGTCGCGGCTCTTCGGTGCGATGCGTGGGAGTTCATGGATATCCAGTCCCACACCGTGACCAAGCGAATGGCCGAAATATTTCCCGAAGCCCTTTGCTGCAATGAACTTCCTGGAGAGACCATCGATCTTCTTCGCCGAGGCACCTGCGTTCACACCATCGCATCCCCGCTGCTGCGCTTCCTGCACGATCGCGTACACCTTCCGCATCTCTTGTGTCGGTGTGCCGAGACAGACGGTCCGCGTCATATCGGAATGGTATCCCTGGTACAGACAGCCGAAATCGAGTGTGATGAACTCCCCCTTCCGGAACGGTCGGTCGGTCGCCGTCCCGTGCGGAAGCGAACCGCGCTCACCGCTCGCCACGATCACATCGAACGAATCGTTCTCCGCGCCGAGCATCTTGTGCAGATAGGAGATCTCTGCGGACAGTTCCAGTTCGGTCATTCCCGGCGCAATGCTTCCGAGGATCGTTTGGAAGACCTTGTCGGATATCGCGAATGCCTGTTTCAGCAGATGGAGTTCGGTTGGATCCTTCACCGTGCGGAGTGACTCAACGATGCCGGAGGACGCGACGAGACGTTTGTCACCGAGACAGTTGCGGACGATATCAAAGGCCGCAACGGAAAGATGTTCCTTCTCCACAGCGATCCGCCGGAGACCGGAGAAGACATTGCGGTCGGCAGCATGCAGCAGCAGACTTCCTTTGCCGATCATCTTCTTGTCCGCCGTGACCGCCGTCTGCATCATCTCTTTGTAGCGGAAGTCGGTGAGGAATGTCGCCGTTCGTGCGGTGACGATGAGGGTCCCGTTGGAGCCGGTATATCCGCACAGATAGCGGAGCGACGCTCCGTGGGATGTGACGAATGCATCGAGTTTCTTTGCCGATAGAGCAGTGCGGAGTGCGTTGACACGTCCGCGGAATATGTCGTTCTGCGCGGCGGTCATCCGTGGTAGTTCGGTGCTTCTTTGGTGATGTGGATGTCGTGCGGATGGCTCTCGCGCAGTCCGGCAGCGCTCATCTTCACGAACTGGCCCCGCTCCTGCAATGCTTTGATATTCTCCGCGCCGCAGTATCCCATCGCAGCACGCAGTCCGCCGACCATCTGATACACGGTAGCACTCAGTTCCCCTTTATATGGAACGCGCCCTTCGATCCCTTCCGGTACGAGCTTCTGCACATCGTCCTCCACATCCTGGAAGTACCGGTCCTTGCTCCCTTCCTTCATCGCGTCGATGGAGCCCATGCCGCGGTAGATCTTGTACGTGCGTCCTTCATACAGCACTTTCTCTCCCGGACTCTCCTGCAGTCCGGCGAACAGTCCGCCGACCATGATGCAGTCCGCCCCGGCCGCGATGGCCTTCGCGATGTCGCCGGTCTGTTTGATGCCGCCGTCCGCGATCACCGGGATGTTGTGCTTCTTTGCCACGGCAGCGCAGTCCATCACCGCGGTCACCTGCGGCACGCCCACGCCTGCTACGATGCGGGTGGTGCAGATGGAACCCGGACCGATGCCGACCTTGATGCAGTCCGCACCGGCTTTGATGAGGTCCTTCGCCGCTTCCGCTGTTCCGACATTCCCGGCGATCACATCGATCGGGAATTTTGCTTTCACTTTCTTCACCATATCGAGCACTCCTTTGGAGTGTCCGTGCGCTGTATCGATGATGACCACATCCGCGCCCGCATTCACGAGTGCTTCCACACGGTCCATGGTATCGGCAGTGACGCCGACCGCTGCACCCACGCGCAGCCGTCCGTGCTGGTCCTTGCATGCGTTCGGGTACCGTTTCTTCTTCTGGATATCCTTGAAGGTGATGAGACCTTTGAGCTTCCCGTTCTTGTCCACCACCGGCAGTTTCTCGATCTTATGTTTCTGCAGGATCACTTCCGCCTCTTCGAGCGTGGTGCCGAGCGGCGCAGTGATGAGGTTCACGGAGGTCATCACATCCGCCACCTTCAGCGAGCGGTTCGGCTGGAACCGGAGGTCGCGGTTGGTGAGGATGCCGACGAGTTTCCCCTCCGCCACGATCGGGATGCCGGAGACGCTGAACTTGGTCATCAGGTCCAGCACATCGCCGACGGTCTTGTCCGCCGTGAGCGTCACCGGATTCATGATCATGCCGCTCTCGGAACGTTTCACCTTGTCCACCTCTTCGGCCTGCCGCTCGATGGAGAGGTTCTTGTGGATGATGCCGATCCCCCCTTCGCGTGCCAGGGCGATCGCCATTTCGGACTCCGTGACCGTATCCATTGCCGCGGAGAGGAGCGGGATATTCAGCCGGATATTGCGTGTGAGGCGCGTGGTGACGTCCACTTCGCGCGGCAGCACGGCGGACTTTGCTGGAACGAGGAGCACGTCGTCATAGGTGATCGCTTCGCCGATTATCTTTTTCGATCTCATACCGGTCCTTTTGTGTTAAAAACACGCGAAGGATGCAGAGTGCATCCTTCGGCGATGGTGGGAATGTGTGTGTCCGATGTTCAATTGAACAATGCCGTATAGTGATTGTATTTTCCGATCCAGAACCAGATGACCGTTCCATCCTCCTCCACACCCAGTGCACGGTACCGGCTGCCGAGGCGCATGGACCAGACGCCGTCCACTTTCAGCAGCCGCAGCAGCGGGTGATTCGGATATTCCTTGATCACGGTGAAGTTGTGGTCCGTGAACTTCTGCACGCGGAGCGGCAGTTTGCTGTATAACTCCGTGAACGACGGGACGGCCATATGGTTCATACCGCCCCCGACTGTCCGTCCGCATGCTGTTGTTTTGCTTTCGCCGCTGCTTCCTCCAGACGCTTCGCCTTCACGTGTTCATCGAAGTCCTTGTCCCACGAATCGCCGTCGAACTCATCGAACCATTCGCGCAGCCGGGCCCGCTCATCGCGGGAGAGTTCGTAGATCTTGGACTGGATCTGTTCAAGCAGGTTCATGCGCTGTACTCTTACATGAATGCCGCATGACCGGTGATGTCCTCACCGATGATCAGCGTGTGCATCTCATGCGTCCCTTCGTAGGTGATGACCGATTCCAGGTTCGCTGCATGCCGCATGATGGGATACTCGTCCAGGATTCCGTTCGCACCATGGATAGCGCGCGCCATGCGTGCGATCTCCAGCGCGAAGTAGACGTTGTTCCGTTTCGCCATCGATATCTGCGTGAACTTCATCTTCCCCTGGTCCTTCAACCGGCCGAGCTGCAGGCAGAGGAGCTGCGCCTTCGTGATCTCGGTGACCATGTGGACGAGTTTCTCCTGCGTCATCTGGAATGCTGCGATCGGTTTGCCGAACTGGATGCGCGATTTCGCATACTGCAGCGATGAATCGTAGCAGGCCATGGCCGAACCGATGACGCCCCACGCAATGCCGTAGCGTGCCTGACTGAGGCACATGAGCGGTGCTTTCAATCCTTCTGATTTCGGGAGGAGGTTCGCTTCCGGGATGAAGCAGTCCTGGAACACGAGTTCGGAGGTGACGGAAGCGCGGAGCGAATGCTTGCCGTGCATCTCGGGAGCGGTGAATCCTTTCGTCCCTTTCTCCACCAGGAAGCCGCGCACCACGCCGTCCAGTTTCGCCCAGACGACCGCCACATCGGCGATGGTGCCGTTGGTGATCCACATCTTGGCACCGTTCAGCACGAAGCCGCCATCCTTCTTCTCTGCCCGCGTGATCATACCGCCTGGATTGGAACCGAAGTCGGGCTCGGTCAGACCGAAGCAGCCGATCTTCTCACCTTTTGCCAGTTTCGGGAGCCAGAAATCCTTCTGTTCTTCGCTGCCGAACTGATAGATGGGATACATCACCAGACCACTCTGCAC
>JAVBYA010000266.1 GCA_030824295.1 Bacteroidota bacterium | reverse complement strand
ACGGACGAAGCGTTGAAGAATGCTCCCGCAGCCACCGACCGGCACTTCAAAGTCCCGAAAGTCATCGGCTGATACTCTTCCGCCTGAATCTTGATAATTTTGATAATCTGTAATTTGGAATTTGGAATTTGATAATCTGTAATTATTCTTCATGAACATCATAGCCATCATCCCCTCCCGTTACGCCTCCACCCGGCTCCCCGCGAAGCCGCTGGCGGATATCTGCGGCAAACCGATGGTGCAGCATGTGGTCGAACAGGCGAAACGCTCCGTGCTGATCACAGAAGTGATCGTGGCAACGGACGATGAACGCATCGCTGCTGCCGTCCGTGCGTTCGGCGGCTCCGTCGTCATGACGCCGGAGGAGATCCAGAGCGGAAGCGACCGCATTGCGTTCGTAGCGAAAGAGATGCACGCGGACATCGTCGTCAACATCCAGGGGGACGAACCGCTGATCGATCCGCTGCTGATCGATCAGACCATCCGCGCACTGCTCGACGATCCGAAAGCGGTCGTTGCGACCGCGGTGAAACCGACCTCGTCGCATCAGGATGTGTTCAATCCGAACGTGGTGAAGGTGGCGTTGGATGCGAACGGCTATGCACTCTATTTCTCCCGCTCGCCGATCCCCTACGTGCGTGACGCGCATAAGGACGAGGAGTGGTTCAAAGGGACAGTGTTCTACAAACATTTCGGCATCTATGTCTACCGCGCACCGTTCCTGCAGCTGTACACCACGCTGCCGCAGACGCCGCTGGAGATCGCCGAGAAGCTCGAACAGCTCCGCATCCTGGAGCATGGTCATACGATCAAATGTGTAGTGACGGAATATGAATCCCATCCGGTCGATACACCGGAGGACCTGCTGAAGGTCATTCACCTTCTCCAATCACGATAACACCGTAGGAATTGTCATGGCCAACACCGATTTCCTGAAGGAATACAAGATCTGGAACGTCATCGGCGCTTCCTCCGCCGGTACGCTCATCGAGTGGTACGACTTCTATATCTTCGGCAGTCTCGCCCCGATCATGTCCGGACTCTTCTTTCCGAAGGAGAATCCCACCGCCGGACTCCTCTCCACACTCGCCATCTTCGCCACCGGGTTCGCCGTCCGTCCGTTCGGCGCCATCGTCTTCGGACGTATCGGTGATGTGGTGGGACGCAAATACGCATTCCTTGTCACGCTGCTCATCATGGGCGGCGCAACCACTGCGATCGGTCTGCTGCCGACCTACGAAACGATCGGACTCTGGGCCCCTGCAGCGCTCGTGCTGCTCCGGCTGACGCAGGGATTGGCGCTCGGCGGCGAATACGGCGGCGCAGCGACCTACATCGCCGAGCATTGTCCGGATGAGAAACGGGGGTTCTATACCAGCTTCATCCAGACCACCGCCACGCTCGGACTCTTCGTCTCGCTCGGCGTTATCCTCTCTGTCCGCTCTACGCTCGGTGAGGATGGTTTCCGCGAATGGGGCTGGCGTCTGCCGTTCCTCCTCTCCATCGTTCTGGTCGTGTTCTCGTATTTCATCCGGATGCGTCTGCAGGAATCACCGCTCTTCTCCCGCATGAAAGCGGCCGGCAAGACCTCTACCAATCCGTTAAAGGACGCCTTCTCAAGCAAGGAGAACTGGAAGATCATGGCGCTTGCCCTCTTCGGCGCCACGGCCGGTCAAGGTGTTGTGTGGTACACCGGACAGTTCTACGCACTCTATTATCTGCAGACGGTGCTGAAGATCCACTTCATGACCGCCAATTTCATCGTCGCTGTGGCGCTGCTGCTTGCCACGCCGTTCTTCATCGTCTTCGGCGCCCTGTCCGACACGTACGGACGCAAACGCATTATCATGACCGGCTGCCTCGTCGCCGCTCTCAGTTACATCCCCATCTATATGGGTATGGAATATTTCGCGCAGGACCCGAACAATCCCAACGCGGTCATGCTCAGCGCGCTGGTCTTCATCCAGGTGATCTTTGTGACGATGGTCTACGGACCGATCGCCGCGTATCTGGTGGAGCTCTTTCCGACGAAGATCCGGTACACCTCCATGTCCCTGCCGTATCATATCGGCAACGGCGTTTTCGGCGGACTCGTCCCGCTCATCGGCGTTGCTCTCGTGGCGCAGAGCGGGAACAATTATGCCGGACTCATCTATCCCATCACTGTGGCACTTATGACCTTCGTTATCGGCATGCTCTTCACGAAGGATACGAAAGATGTGAAACTGTGGGATGAGCTGGAGACAGTGAAAAAATAGTTAGAGAAAGTCGTGGAGTAATGGAGTCGGGAAGTCGTGGAGTAATGAAGACAATCCGGCTTGGAACGACGGAAATAAAATAGAACGGTGTAAGTACAGGAAGATTGAATTTTTCATAAAATAACTACGGTGAACGGAGTTCTCCGAAGGCATAACAATTCGAACGGCATTCATTATGGCAAACCCACACGTCAAATATATCTTCGTCACCGGAGGCGTCGTCTCCTCTCTCGGCAAAGGCATCGCAGCCGCATCGCTCGGTCTGCTGCTGAAGTCGCGCGGACTCCGCGTCACCATCCAGAAAATGGATCCGTACCTGAACGTGGACCCCGGCACCATGTCCCCGTACCAGCACGGCGAAGTGTATGTGACGGACGACGGCGGCGAGACCGATCTGGACCTTGGACACTACGAACGCTTCCTGGATGTGAACACATCCAAGATGAACAACGCCACCACCGGCCAGATCTATTATGAAGTGATCAGCAAGGAACGCCGCGGCGACTATCTCGGCGCCACCGTGCAGGTGATCCCGCATATCACGGACGAGATCAAGAAGCGGATGGGTCAGCTCGGCGCCACCGGCAAGTACGATGTGATCATCACCGAGGTCGGCGGCACCGTCGGTGACATCGAATCACTCCCGTTCCTGGAAGCGATCCGCCAGTTCACCCTCGGCATCGGCAAACGGAACGCCCTGAGCATCCACGTGACGCTCATCCCCTACATCAAATCCGCAGGCGAGATCAAGACCAAACCGACCCAACACAGCGTGAAGACCCTGCTGGAGATCGGGATGCAGCCCGATATCCTTATCTGCCGGACAGAGAAACGGCTCTCCCGCGAGGTCCGCGAAAAGATCGGTCTGTTCTGTAACGTGGAGACCGAGGCGGTCATCGAAGGACGCGATGTGGAGACCATCTACGAACTGCCGCTCCATTTCGAGAAAGAGGGGCTGGATAAGATCGTCCTGGAGAAGCTCAACATCAAAGCGAACAAGGCGGACCTGCGTAAATGGACCCGCTTCGTCCACCGCGTGAAAGAACCGTCGGACCGCGTAACGATCGGCTTCGTCGGGAAATACACCGAACTGAAGGACGCCTATAAGAGCATCTCTGAATCGTTCATCCATGCCGGCGCGGAGAACGATGTGGCGGTGGACCTGAAATGGATCCGCGCAGAGGAACTGGACGGGAACAATGTGAAGGAGATGTTGAGTGATGTCAGCGGTCTGCTCGTTGCTCCGGGCTTCGGCATCCGCGGCATCGAAGGGAAGATCAAAGCGATCCAGTACGTCCGCGAGAACAAGATCCCCTTCTTCGGCATCTGTCTGGGCATGCAGTGCGCCATCATCGAGTTCGCGCGGAACGTCTGCGGACTGAAAGGGGCGAACAGCACGGAATTCAAGAAGACCAAATACAATGTGATCGACATGATGGCGGACCAGCGGAACATCAAGAACATGGGGGGCACGATGCGTCTCGGCGCGTATCCCTGCGCGGTGCAGAAAGGGACGAAAGCATATGCGGCATACAAGAAAGAGCTCATCTACGAGCGCCATCGCCACCGCTACGAAGTGAACAACAAGTTCCGCAAGACCCTCGCCGAGCACGGCATGATCTTCAGCGGCACGAGTCCGGACAACAATCTGGTCGAGATCGCGGAGCTGAAGGACCATCCCTGGTTCGTCGGCGGACAGTTCCATCCGGAGCTGAAATCACGCGCATTGAACCCGCATCCGTTGTTCCGGGATTTCGTGAAGGCCGCTGTTGCCTACGGCAAATCGAAGAAGAAATAACCTGATCCGGCTGCCTCTTCACCCTCCGCTCCTGCCCGCACGCAGGAGCGGTCCTTTTTTAAAGGATATCCGTTCCTCTTTTCGTATCTTTCTCCATGCTCGTCAATTATTTCACGCTGTTCCACTCCGCCCGGCTGCTGAACGAACGCTACGCCCGCACGGTGATCGCCGAGGTCTACTCGCAGGAGAAGAATACCCTCTCCGTGGTCCTCTACGCCCCGGAACCGCATACCATCACCATCCGCTGCGGACCGAGGGAGAACTCCCTGCTCGCACGGAGCGGAACGAGCAGAACGCAGCATAACACCGTCGATCTCTTCCCCGCGCTCGTCGACCGGCATATCGAATCGGTCCACATGCTCGCGTCGGACCGCGCGGTGATCATCTCGCTCTCCGGCGGACTCCGCCTCTGCTGCGAGATGTATGCTTCTGCTGCCAATGTCATTCTCTGCGATTCGGACGGGAACATCAGCGATGCATTCCTGAACAAGAAGGAGACCGTCGGACTGCGCCGTTCCTATCCGCTGCAGCCCGAACCGGTCACGGTGAATGCGATCGTACCACCGCAGGATATTCTTGTCCAGTCGCTGCTCTCCCTTTCCGCCGAACTTCCCGATCCGCGCCGTGCGCTGAAAAAGGCCGCACCGAAACTCGGCGCCGTGCTCGTCGACGAGATCCTCTTCCGCTGCAGCATCACTTCCGCAACATTCACGGAGCACGATGCCCGGCGCATAGCGGATGAAGCGCATATACTGGTCCGCACGTTGCTCGCACCGGAGCACATCACTCCTTCCATCTATTTCGATGAACGCTCGCCGGTCTCCATGACGCTCATCCCGCTGCAGCATCTCGCTCCGTGCCGCCGCGAACAGTTCGACGATCTCTTCACCGGCATCGCCCGCTTCATCAGCTTCGGCAGATCGGAATCCTCCACGCTGCAGAAGAAGAAGACGGTCGTCACCTGGCTGCAGAAGGAATCGGAGAAAGCGGAACGGACCATCCGTGCCGTGGAGACGGAGCTGAAGGAATCCTCGCGCGCAGAGAAGTATCAGCAATACGGCACCGCCCTCATGGCGAACCTCTCT
>JAVBYA010000371.1 GCA_030824295.1 Bacteroidota bacterium | reverse complement strand
TTGCTCGAACAATATAGAATCGGTATGTTGGTCGGCCATGAACGTCCGGACGTTGCCTGGTCCTTGTATCTATAGGATGGAAGAGAGAGGAAAAAGTTGCCCCGGTTTTTTTACTGCTTCCGCTTTTTTATCTTGGACGCGGAACGGAAGCATTCGGACGTGTGATCGTCCACCATTCCGCACGCCTGCATGAAGGCATAACAGATGGTAGAACCGACGAATTTGAAACCCCGTTTCTTCAGGTCCTTGCTCATCGCGTCGGATTCCGGCGTCGTGGCAGGAATGTCCCCCATCCCTGAACGGGCATTGATGATGGGATTTCCGCCGACGAACTGCCAGAGATACGCATCGAAGGAACCGAACTCCTTCACCACACGGAAATACGCCTCGGCATTGGAGATGACCGATGCGACCTTCAGCCGGTTCCGGACGATCCCTTCGTTTGCCAGCAGCTGCTGCACTTTCTTCGCATCATAGCGGATGATCCTCTTCGGATCGAACCGGTCGAATGCCTTGCGGTAATTCTCCCGCTTCCGCAGAATGGTGATCCAGCTGAGTCCCGCCTGCGCCCCTTCCAGGCAGAGCATCTCGAACAGGTGCCGGTCATCGTGGACCGGGCGGCCCCATTCTTCATCGTGATACTTAATATAGAGCGGATCGTCCCCGCACCATGCACAGCGTTGTTCCTTCATTGAACCCCCAGGAATGCATTCAGCCGTTTCTGCTGGCGGCGGTGATGGTGATAATGCATCGGAATGAGCCGGAACCATTCCCGCGCATTCAGATATCCGAATCCCGGATGTGCTGTTTTTTGGGTCAACGATGCTTTCTCCGCGGTCTCCCGGATATCACTCACTGCCCGTATCACACTCTGGAGTCGATCCTTAACATCGTGCTTACTCACAGGCTGCGCGGGGGTGTATGCCGATGAGGGGGGAACGTGGACGCGCACGGGAGGAATGGTGCCGAGAAAGTACGATATTCTTCCCGGCATTTTCTTCCCTCCCCGTCTCTCCGTACCGTTATTCTCCGCACACTGACGTATCTGATGCATATGATACTGCAGCGCGGACTGGATAAGATGGACGTACACCTGTCCGATCGACCATTGCTGTTCACCGGGTTTCCGCAGGAATTGCTCCTCCGTATACCGGTCAAGATCATCGATCCATTGCTGCGCGATCGTTTCAAATTGATGCTGATATTGTTCCAGCGACATTGATCCTCCTTTTCATTCATGATGTGATCATTGATGCTATTTTCCGGCCGTTCGATAGTGCAGCTGCACCAGCCCGGAATCATATGAACGGCTCCCGATCAGACGGAGATCCTCCCGCACTGTTGTACCTTTAAAGAGGCGGATGCCGTTCCCCAGCATGACCGGAATGATCGAAACGATATACTCATCGATCAGCGATTGCTGCTGCATCATCTGCACGACCTCCGCTCCTCCGTCCACGAAGATGTTCTTCCCCCGCTGTTCCTTCAATTGCCGCACCAATCCCGCAAGGTCACCCTGGATAAAATGGATGTTTCCTTCGTCAGGACGGACAGTGCGGGTCACAACGTAACACTGTTTGTCCGCATGCGGATACGGGATGCCGAAAGAAAGGACCTTGTCATACGTCTTTCTGCCGAGGATCACCGTATCGACGGAACTGATGAATTCCGCATATCCGTAATCCTCTCCCGGTCGTTCCACTGCGGACAACCAGCCGATATCCCCATCCTCTCCGGCAATGAAACCGTCCATGCTCGCCGCAATGTAAAGAATGACGTTCCGTTCGTTCATCATCATACCGTTCATCCTTTCGTATGGTAAGCGGCAGGAACATAATGCCCAAAGGAGATCATACCGTCCCCCAGTTCGAAGAAGATCTGCAGTTCCGGCATGGTCCTGGCCCGTTCGTTCGCCTCTTTTGCGTGAGCGAGGGAATCCCATTCACAATAGTCCACGAACGTGTTCGGCTGCTCAGCGGAGCGAAGTGTGCGCAGTAATCTGAATCCCGGGAATGCGCTGATCACGGCGTGCGCTGCAGGCTGCTGCGCCAGGAACCGGGGCAGCAGTGGTTCCGGTACTGAATAAACGGCGATCTCGGTGACGGGTGTTTCCATAGGTCCTCTTCTGAAGATAATGAATGAATGAATGACTTTCGCATCCGCACTACCGGCGGCGATGGGAACCGATCGGCGTACGGACATCATCCGGCCCGATCAGCCGGCAGAGATAGCACGGCAGCAGTGCACAGCGCACTGCCAGCGAACTCAATTGACGGGTGATGAGGACGAGGATCGAAATGACGGACATGGTCCCTCCGGTATCGGCAGTGAATGGATGCACAAAGATACGGCAGGGGTGTGACAACCCTATGTCAGCAGTGAACGGTCATTCGTAGAGGGAGAGCAGACGGGAGAGCATGGTGCGGACCTGATCACGGAAATCCGGCGGAGCGACCGCTTCCGCCTGGTCCCCCCACCGGAGCATCCAGGTGATGACCGCATCAGCGCTGGACGATTCGATAGTGAGCAGGACGTGTTTGGGAAGCATCCGGGCTTTCACGATGCGGTACGGCGGCTGCTCCTTCACCCACCGGTAGATCTCACGGGTGATCCGCACCTGATACTGCTTCCGTGCGGAGCGGTCCTCCCTGGCGGGTTCCGACAGACGGAAGTTCTTCGGACGTTCGAAGGTCCGAGAAGTGACCATCACTCCTTCCATTCGGTCCAGACGGAACATCCGGAGGTCCTTGCGGAGATGGTCGTATCCGGTCACGGCCCAGGCGCCGGTGAAGTTCAGCAGTGCATACGGGTCGACCTGGCGGACCATCGGTTCCGGGGATTCCGCATGCCGTTTGAAATAGCGGAACGCAAGACTCTTCCGCTCGATGATCGCGCGGCGTATCTTCTGCATCGCATCGGCCACTTCGCCGTTGGGCTCGGCAGGACCGGTCAGGAAATGGATATAGCTTTTCAGATAGGCGACCTCCCGCTTCAGATCCCGGGAGAGTGAGGCGCGGATCTTGTTCTCGGCGGACCGGGCTGCTTTGCGGTACTGCGCATCGAAATGCCGTCCTACGGCTCCCGCGCCGAGAATGAGCAGCAGCGCCTCATCCTTCGTGAAACCGATCGGCGGAAGGAAGTAGTCCTCATCGATGGTATAACCGCTCCCGGCCTTCCCGCGGACAGGGACATTCGCATCCATCAGCGCAAGCACGTCGCGGTAGACGGTCCGCTTCGTCACATCGAAGCGTTCCGCCAGGCGTGCGGCCGTGATGCCGTGATTGGATTGGATCTCCAGCAGAATGGCGAAGAGTCGGTCGGTGCGGTTCATGCCGTCAGAACGGTGGGATTAAGGGATGATCTTCTGTTCCGTCAGAAGCCGTTGGATATCATCCGTACTGACAGGCCGCGGAAGGAAACCATCCGCACCGCAGGATGCCACGATGCGCTGAATGTCCGACGGATCGGTGAGCGCGGACGTGATAACGGAGACGAATCCGGAGCGGAGTTTTTTCATCCGATTGATGGTGTCGGACCCGAGTCCGCCCGGAAGGATCTGGTCCATGATGACCATGTCCGGCAGTTCCGATGCGAATGTCTCGAACGCATCGTCCGTATCCTCGGCATAGACGACCGCCAATCCGCATGATGCGAGAATGGCACCGAGCAGCAAACGGTTCGGTTCGGTATCATCGACCACAAGCACTTTCTTCTTGATCACAGGATCTCTCTTTCTTTATGGTGTTGGTGGTTGAACGAAGGGAACGCGTCACCCCAGTACGCGCAGATATTCCTCCAATGAAATGGTTCCGTAGACAAGTTTCTTTGCGGCATCGAACCGGATCGATTCGAACCCTTTCTTCAATGCCGCTTCCTTCACCTTCACCGGTGATGCCTGGTTGAAGATAAGGTCCTTCAGTTCCTCATCGATGATCAATATCTCATGGATGGCGGTCCTCCCCAAATATCCATCCCCGCCGCACACATCGCATCCGCGGCCGCGGTAGAGGATGATGGAATCTTCCAGCTGTGCGAGACCGGCAGCAGCGAGCATATGCCGCGTCGGTTTGTACGATTCCTTGCAGTGCGGACAGATCTTCCGGACGAGCTGCTGGTAGATGATGCCGTTCAGTACCGATGCCAGCCAGATCGGCGAGATGCCGAAATTGGTCATGCGGGGGATGCAGGTCAATGCATCGCTCGCCAGCACCGTGCTGATGACCATCGTGCCGGTCAACGCCGCTTCGGCAGCGGAGGCGCCCCCTTCGGCATCACGGATCTCGCCGAGGAAGATCAGGTCCGGGTGCTGACGCAGCACGGCACGGACCGCACCGGCATAATCCACTTTGGTATCCGATTCCACCTGTACCTGACTCGCAAAATCGAGCCGGAACTCCACCGGCTGTTCGACGGTGATGATGTTCTTCTGGGAATCACGCAGTTCATTGATGCAGCCGTACACGGTCGTGGTCTTGCCGGAGGAGGACGGTCCCGCGACCATCAGCAGACCGCGCGGACGGTTGAGCAGATGCCGGACGAGGACCAGGTTCTCGGACGAGAAGCCAAGGTCGTTGATGTCGAGCGAGCGGCTCGATTTACGAAGGATCCGGATCGTGAAACGTTCGCCGTCCACCGTCGGAAGCGTGCTGACACGCATATCGAAAGAGAACGAACCGTAGGTGGCGGCATACCGGCCGTCCTGCGCCTTCTTCTTGTCGAACATGTTCAGACTGCCGCGCGACCGCATCACATTGCACAGCGGGTCGATGAGTTCCTTCGGCAGATAGACCGAACTCTTCAGCACTCCATCGATGTTCAGCCGGATGCGGAGTTCATTCTCCACAGGTTCAAAATAGATATCCGTTGCACCTTCTTTGATGGCGCGGATCACGATCTCATCCACCATCACGTCCGCATTGGGCAGCCGGCCGGCCTTCTGCAGCTCCTGGTATTTCTCTTTCCCCTTCTTCCGCGTATCGAGCACGTCCAGCGGGAACTTGCTCGGCAGCGAGATGTACTCGTTCTCCATGGACGCTGCTTCGCGGTGGATCACGGAGTCCATCGCAGAGCGTCGGACCGCCACCGGGATGACGAACGCTTTCACATCGCGGCGCATCGCTTCCAGCATATCCTTGTACGGCGGA
>JAVBYA010000040.1 GCA_030824295.1 Bacteroidota bacterium | reverse complement strand
ACGAGCCGCCGGTTGCGGCGGTACATCGACTCGGCCTGGAACGCGATGTCGATGTCGAACTCATGCGTGATGGCCATGAACGCCGAGCGGAGTCCGAGTGCATCCTCCAGCTCGCCGCTCACCAGGAACTCAACGCACGCGCGCAGGTCCTCGTTCCGCTCGTTCAGCGATGCACGGCCCGAAAGCCGCTCGATGATGTCGATGTTCAGCCGGTGATGCTCGATCACGCCGGATACCTTCGCGATATGCTGCGCGGTGATGGTCCGCCCCAGCAGCGTCACGATGTACCGGCTCTTCGCCTGCTCGTTCACCCAGGTGCCGTATTCCTCCTCGGTGATCGGCTGGAACCGGATCGTCAATCCGAGGATCTGTGCTTTCAGGAACACTTCCTTGATCATCTCGTACGATGCGGATTTGGACGGGACGTCAAGCAGCAGACCGAGGTTCAATTGATTGTGGATGACGGACTGACCGATATCCAGGATGCGGATGTCGTACCGTGCGAGCAGATTGGTGATCTTGCTGGTGAGACCCGGTTTATCGATACCGGTGATGCTGGCGAGGATGAGTTCGTTCATAAAGTGTGATGATCAAATTATCAGATTGGAAATTACAGATGAAAAGACTGTGGAAAATACGGAGAAGTGGGGAGAAAGCGAAACCGCACCGCTGACCTTGAACGGACGATTCGGACCGTTGCACATTGACAAAGGAACCTTGTCTGCCGCAGCACGGTCACCTGCTTGACCAAAGACTGCATGTTCACCCTCATTTCAATGTAGGATTTTCCGACAGATGTCCGTCTTCGGTATCCTGTGCAAAAAGTTTTTTTTCAACAGCCGAAAATGCCGCATCAAGAATATTAGAATTCTTTAATGATTTGATGTATATCAGACACGCGACTCCGGAATTGATGTGATGAGTATCTCGTTTTGCGAAAGTCTGTTTGGAATTGCATCGTTCATCCCTTACCATTCAGCACTTCATTCATCCCAAAGGAGTTTTCATGTACCGTTGTTCCTCTTTCTTACTCTACACTGTCGTAGCACTGTTCTCCATCCTTCAGGCTCAGCCGAAACTGCTGTGGACGAAAACAGATGCGCCCCCGGACAGTGTTTTCAGTCTTCATGATGCCGTGCGTGACCATTCGGGAAATATTTTCATCATCGCGAACGGGTTCACAAAATACTCGAATACAGGTTCGCTATTGTGGAGAAGGACATTGCCGAGACTCGGGTCCTTTGTCTATAAAATGACAACCGACAAACAAGGGAACGTGTACATCGTTGTCAACAATGATGATGACAAACAGACATTGATAAAATATTCGCCGTCCGGCGACAGTCTCTGGGCGAGAACGTTGATCCTCGAAAAGCCGTCAGAAGATTACCGCTCGCAGAACCGGCTCATCGCTGCGGACGGTGACGGGAATGTCTATCTCGCCGTGCAGCATGAACAGCGTGTTCCCGATGGATTCTTTAAGTCCTTTCTTATGGTTAGCTCATACTCATCGGCCGGTCAATTGCGCTGGCTCGATACCACGGTCACTGCGATGCCGCTGGAGCGTGAACCGGAGTTCGGCGACCTGATGCTTGGCGAAATGATCGTTGATGCCTCGAACAATATCATCATTGCATTATCGAGCCGTTCGGAGATCAATCCTTCATTATTTGTCGCGGAAACGAAGCTCGTGAAGTATTCTTCGAACGGAGGTTCGCCGGTATGGGTCCGCTCGTCGGCGATCAGCGGAGTGAATGTGGAATACTCCGATATGGATGTCGACGAATCAGGGAACATCTTTGTTGCGTACAGTAATTATATATCATTCATGGAAGGCGGACGCATCAGAAAATATTCACCGTCCGGTGTAGCACAATGGGACCGGATGACCGCGAACTCCGGCATAAAGATCGCTGCCGATCAAAATGGAGGCGTGTACGCCGGGATCGGAAGGTCGCTTTCGTTCACGACGACCATCTCGAGGGTCTTTCGATTTAACGGGCCGGATAGTACCTTCATTGGGAATTTCGGCGGCGGAAACTATTCCCTGCTGCATCATATTGCGGTCGATCCTTCCGGTTTTGTTGTAGCCTCCGGTGTGATAAAACAATCATATAACGCCACCGAAGGGAATTATTTATTTACGGAATTCACACCGGACGGTCAATTGAGCGGCTCCGTTGTGTACGCATCACCGGGCATCAGTTATGAGTACCCGCATTTTCTTTTCAAGGGGAATGGAACATACAATGTCATCGGTCAGAGCGTTTACCGTATATCGAAATCCGTCTTATGGCTCAATAAGATCAGCGTCGTCCCGAATCCTCCCGCACCGCCGGACCCGCAGCCGGAGAAAGGATGGGCAACGCAGAACTCCGGAACAACAGCGGACCTCTACAGCGTCTGGTTCAAACAGGGAAGCGAAGGATGGGCGGTGGGAGACAGCGGAACGATCCTTCATACGATGGATGCAGGGAATGTCTGGACGAAAGTTCCTTCACCGGTTCAGTCCAACTTCAAAGAGATACGGTTCTTCAATGATACGCTCGGATTCATCGTCGGCACAGGCGGGATCATCCGCACGACCGATCGGGGCGTTACGTGGACGAAGATCTCCGAAACAGGCGAGCAGACGCTGTACGCGATCGCAGCAAATGACTCGGGCTGGTTCCTTGCCGTCGGCACCGGCGGTCTCGGCAGATATTCTACCGATTGGGGGAACACCTGGACCACGACCAACACCGTCAATGGAGAGACATTGAGGGATGTGGAGCGTTTTGGGAAGCATTTCGTTGCAGTTGGTGATAACGCGAGCGTCTATGCCTGGCCCACCATCTCGGGATGGGCAACGATCAACAGCGGCGCATTGTTCGGACAGGGATTCACCTCCATCCGGAGGAATGGAACGAAACTTCAACTGTTCGGTTCGATCATCGGAGAGGTGGACGAACAGTTCGGCTTCCGTTCGTCGATCGATTTTCCGCCGACATTGCTGACTTCCGTTACTGCGGATCCGAATGCGGATCGTGCGGTCGTTACCGGTATGTTCGGAACTATCGGATTTGTCGAGGATGAAGGATCGGTCAAATATAAAATGGTCTCACCCAATGATCTGAACGGTGTCTTCCAATCCGGTTCGTTCGTTGTCGCTGTCGGTGATCATGGGACGATCATTAACTTTAACAATCGCTCACGCATACACTATCCGCCGAACGATTTCTATCACTCACTCACCATGATCGATCCGATGACATTCATCGTTGCCGAGAAGAAAAAATTATTCCGCTCCACCGATGGCGGCAATGTCTGGTCTGTTGTGGACTCTTCGGGATCGTGGAGTACCAGATACACCGTCAGCGGCTCTACCGTATGGGGGAGCGTATCGAACGATTCACACTATACGGTGAAGTATTCCACGGATAAAGGAGCATCATGGCAATCGGCGGTATTGCCGACAGTGATCGGACAGGATCCGAAGATCATCGCACTGAACGGATCGACCGCGCTTGTGTATGGATCTCGGGACGGTTTCCATGATCAGCCGGTCTTCCGTACGACCAATACAGGGGCAACGTGGATACCGGTGGATACAGTGAAAGCAGATATCGAGAGCCGGTTCCATGTTGCCGATTCGAACCTGATCTGGCGTGAAGACATTGATATGGAGAATGATGTCTATTCGCTGCGGAAACGCGGGAATGGGCAATCAGAATGGATCTCGGTGTTCAGTGATACGATCATGCACCTCTCGAATCCGTATTCTGCGGTTGTCCTTCCTCATGGGGAAGTGATCGTGACAAAAACTTCCGGGATAACGAAATCGGTCCTCCGCACGGTGAACGGTGGGATAATCTGGAAGACATATCCCGCAAGCATTCACGATGCTGAGCACATTGAACACCGGACATTTGCTAATCACTCGGGTTTCAATCTGAGGTTGTCGACGGACGGGAATTTCACGCATAAGACCGGTCCGGATTATTTCTTCAAGTCTCAACGTTCATTGTTCGACCAAAAGGACTTCGGAGGGATCCGTCAGGTGAAGTGGGCGGAACAAGATCAGATCGTCTTCGAATATCCGCTGCAGATCGATACTTCCCGCATCATCGACCGCTGGGTATATCTTGCATCACTACGGAAAAAAGCGATCGGTAATCCTTCCGTCGCTGCGGATACGATCATTGTTGCACCCGGCACGACCGGCAACGTGCTGAAGAATATCGTCGTACTGGCGGAGAAGATCTCGCATACTGCCATCGGCGATCTGACGATCGTCCTTTCGCACAACGGCATCAGCGATACACTCTTCCATCAGCTTGGCTTTGGTGCGGACAATATGTTCAATGTCGTCTTCAGCGATGCATCCTCGAACGATCTTGCCTTCGTCCGCGCTCCGTTCTCCGGCGAGTTCCGTCCGTTCTCACCGTTGGAAAAATTCACCGGCTCGGATCCTGCCGGAATATGGATCCTGAAGATCTATGACAAATCACCGGCGGATTCCGGTATGCTGGAATCATGGTCCTTGAAATTGGAGAGCGACCATGTCGTTGGGGTGCCGAACAACGGACTCCTTCCTTCGGAGTTCGCGCTGTCGCAGAATTACCCCAATCCATTCAATCCGGCAACGACGATCAACTTCCAGCTGCCGATGAACAGCATGGTCAGCCTGAAGGTCTATGATGTCATAGGCAGAGAAGTAGTGACGCTGGTGAACGATGTGATGAATGCGGGATCGTACGTGATGCCGTTCAATGCTTCACGATTTGCGAGCGGTGTCTATTTCTACCGCATCGACGCAGCGGCAACCAACAGTTCACACAGCCGCTTTTCCGATGTGAGGAAGATGATCCTGTTGAAGTGATAACTGCTGAGTTGACCCTGTAACAAACGAAAACGGTGTTCCGTCTTTTGGACGTAACACCGTTTTCATTTTTCAATTGTCCATTTTCAATTGTTAATTGCTCTACCTCTCCAGCCACTCCCCCCACCCCTCATAATTGAACTCGCGGCCGAGGAACTCCTTCACCATATTGTGTGCGGGTTCCGCACCGCCGCGCGCAAGGACCACATCGCGGTATCGTGTGGCGATTGCGGCATCCATCATGTTCTTCCGGTCGAAGAGTGTGAAGAAATCCTTCGCGATCACCAGTGACCACATGTACGTGTAATAGATGGCGGAATAGCCGTCCAGATGGCCGAACGATGT
>JAVBYA010000341.1 GCA_030824295.1 Bacteroidota bacterium | reverse complement strand
GAATCCGGTACGACCACTGTCCGTGCCGAGAGTGAATGCGGTGAGATGGGCTGCACGAGGATCACGCCGGTGGTCGGCGCGACGATAGGACCGCCCGCTGCCAGCGAATATGCCGTGGAGCCGGTCGGCGTGGCAAGGATGATACCGTCCCCCGAATAACTGACCAGATAGTCGTCATCCACATACACGGAGATATCGATCAATCGGGATGACCGGCTGTTGTCGATCACGACATCGTTCAGCGCGTAGAATGGTTTCGCGTCCGGCGAGAGTGTTCCCGCAAGGAGCATACGCTCCTCCACGCGGTGCTCGCCGCGGACGATCTCGCCGATGATCGCTTCCAGATCGGACAAGGATGCTTCCGCCATGAAACCGAGTTTCCCCATGTTCACACCGAGGATCGGTTTTTTGGAACATCCGACCATGCGGGCCGCGGAAAGGATGGTACCGTCCCCGCCGAACGCGATGAGGATGTCCGATGCTTCCACCAGCGCTTCGGACGGCAGGTACCGTACCGCCGCCGCACCCATGGTCGATCTCAGGTCGTCGTGCAGGATGACGGCAACGGATGATCGCAGTGCGATGTCGAGCAGAGCGGTGACCGCAGTTGCCAGCGTTTCCTTGGTGATATTCCCGATGACGCCGAAGGTCATTGTGCATCCTTCGATTTTTCATCCACGAAGTTCAGTTTCAACTCGCTGATGACGGTGCTGAAGAATTTCTCTTCATCCGGGGAGAGATTCCCTTTCGTGCGTTCTTTCAGCATGTCCAGCATTTCGATGGTCACTTCAGCCTGGTCCAAATGCCGTTCTTGTAAATTCGTGGCCGGATTCTTGATCTTCCCCATCTGCATGAGGGCCGCGCCGTGGAGCGATGAGATGAACTGCACGAACAGTTTCTGTTGTTTCTCGTTGATGCTCATAATAGCAGTGCGTAGTTAGTGATTGCGGTGAATGGTCCGTTCCCACAGTTTAGCGTATTTCGTGAAGACGTACGCGGAAGAGAGGATCGCCAGCAGAAGTCCCTGCATGCCGTCCATGAATCCGCGACGGAGGATGTACATCCGCACGAACAGCCACCAGGGTCGGATCAGCAGATCGGTGATCGAGAACCGCTTCCCCTTCTTCTCCAGTCCGTCCGTTGCAAGTGTGGTGTACCGGTTGAATTTTGACAGATAATGATAGATGTTCGGGTCCGTAAAATGGAGCAGATCATGCCGGAGAGCGCCGATACTGCCGTCGATCTCCAGGCCTTCGTGGACCGCTGCATCGTTGAACCGCGCATGCCTCTTATCGAACAGCCGGGCGACACGGCCCGGATACCATCCGGAATGCCGGATCCATCGTCCCAAAAAGTATGCACGCCGCGCCACCGTGAACGCCGCATGGACGGGAGCCGCAGCAACCACTGCCGGGATCTCGCGTGCCAATTCCGGCATCACCCGTTCATCCGCATCCAGCCAGAGCACCCAGTCATGGTTCGTCTGTTCCAGTGCGAACTGCTTCGCCGCCGCATATCCTACCCACGGTTTGACGATGACCCGGGCACCAAGCGCTGTTGCTTTCGCAACGGTGTCATCACTGCTTTCTGCGTCCACCACCACGATATCGTCGCTGAACGAGGCGGAACGGAGACACTCCTCGATGTTCGATGATTCGTTCTTCGTAATGACGATCACAGAAACACCGCTCACGCGTCTCTCCTCCCGGTCAAACGCCCGGCACTCACCGTCAGTCCGACGGTGAACCAGATGAAGACCATCACCTCATGGTCGCCGAAATTCCATTCAAAGATGCCGTTCACCATGAAGCCGAAGAAGACCGCAATGGCTCCGAGCGCGATCGTACGGGAGAGCGCTTCACCGTCCTTGTTCGAGAAGATCCTGTATTCCATACGGAGGATGCGGTAGAACAGGAAGAGCACCACAGCGAGACCGATGATGCCGGTCGTCACCAGCAGATGGATGTAATTATTGTGAAGATGCCCGGCCGGTTCGTCGCCGGTCGGTGTGCGGTACGTCAGATATGTATCATACAGATCGATGTCCCCGAAACCGAGCAGCGGACGGTCCTGCCACATGCGCAGTCCGGTGGACCACATGTTGATCCGGCTGATGTTGGAAGGATGGTTCAGATCGACGATGCTCAACGCGCGCGAGACCTGCCGCTCCGGAGCGAACTGGAAGAAGAGCAGTACTGCAACAGCCGCGGCAATGACAAGTTTCCGGAATCGGAGAAGGCTCATGACCATGATGCCGAAGAGCAATCCGAGCCAGGCGCTCCGTGTATTCGTCAGCACCAGCGCTGCCAGCACCGGCAGGAACGCAACGGCTGCTGCGATCCGGTCCCGCTTCTTCATCTCCGGATCGAGCATGAACGGCAGCAGCAGCAGCGCCACGATCATCTTGAGTCCGCCGGTGGTCATATAGTGCTGGAACACGAACAGACGCTCATTGCTGTTCACATAATAGAGGACGATCTCCGCGACCGAGAGCAGCGAGACGGAACCGATGAACAAGGCGAGTGCGCGGATGATCTTTCGTGTGTCCGTAAAGGAAACAGCAGTCGCATACACGATGGTGATCAGCAGAAGGCGTTTGGCATTCCTCAGCGCATCCCACGATTGGTCCGAGAAGAATGCCGAGAGGAATTCGACCGCAATGTACGCCGCAACAGCCGCATCGATGCCGGTGGCCTGGAAGAGCGGACGGCGGTCGGTGAGCAGCAGCACCAGGAGTCCCAGCACGATCACGCCGAGCAGGAGCGACGAAGCGGCGATGGAGATGGAGATGAGGCTCACCTGCGCCACCACTGCCCAATAGAGGACCGATATGAGTGTGTCCGTTCGCATCATTGATGGGCGAATTGCATATCGTGGAGTTTCTTGTACAGACCGTTCTTCTGCTTCAGCAGTTCCACATGCCGTCCTTCCTGGACGATGACGCCGTTCTCCAATACGATGATCCTGTCCGCATTGCGGATGGTGGAGAGACGGTGGGCAATGACGAACGATGTACGGTTCTGCATGAGCCGTTCCATTGCTTCCTGGACGAGGATCTCGCTCTCGGAATCGAGTGCGGAGGTCGCTTCGTCGAAGATCATGATGGGAGGATTCTTCAGCAATGCGCGGGCGATCGAGAGACGCTGACGCTGTCCGCCGGAGAGCTTCACTCCCCTGTCCCCGATCATCGATTCGAAACCGTGCGGCATCTCTTCGATGAACGAGAGTGCGTTGGCCGCTTTCGCTGCTTCCCGGATCCGTTCCATCGGACAATCGTCAAGACCGTACGCGATATTGTTCCGGACACTGTCATTGAACAGGATCGTCTCCTGCGTGACGATACCGATCTTCTCGCGGAGCGATTTCACATCGATGGCGCGGATGTCCACACCGTCAATGAAGATGCCGCCGCTCATCGGATCGTAGAAGCGAGGCAGCAGGTCCACGAAGGTGGTCTTCCCGCCTCCGCTCGGTCCTACCAGCGCGATCAGTTCCCCCTTGCGCACGCGGACGTTCACGTTGGAGAGCACGATCCGTTTCTCGCCGTTCTCCGCCGCGTAGCCGAACGTCACATTCCGGTATTCCACGGATTCTTTGATCTCGTTCACCGGTACGGCACCCGGCATGTTCTGGATGGCCGGTTTCGTATCCAGGATCTCGAAGATGCGTTTCCCGGCAGCGGAGAATTCCTGCAGCCGGTTGTTGACGCTCGCCAGATCCTTCACCGGGGGCATGATCTGGAAGATGGCGAAGAGGAACCCGAGGAACTCCGCCGCTTTCATCTCGCCGGAGATGAGCACCTGCTGTCCGCCGTACCAGATGATGACGGCACCGGCGAGGATCGACAGCAATTCGGTGGACGGCGAAGAGAGATTCCGTATCCGGGTCATCTTCAGGATGGTGCGGTAATAGCTCTGCGTCTCTTTGCGGAACTTCCGGTTCTCGAAATCCTCCATCGCGAACGCTTTCACCACTTTCACGTTGGAGATGGTCTCCTGCAGCACACTGGTGATATCCGCCATCTTCTCCTGCATGATGCCGCTCTGCTTGTGCAGACGCAGGCCGATGGCGGAGATGATGAGCAGGATCATCGGGAAGACGAAGAACGCCAGCAGGGTCAGTTTCCAGCTGAGGGTGAACGCCATCGTAAGAAAAACGATGATCAGGAGCGGTTCTTTGATGAGGGTGACGAAACTGGCGGAGACGCCGCCGTTCACCACGTTCACGTCGTTGGTCACACGGCTGATCAGATTCCCGGTCCGCTCGTTGGTGAAATAACTGAGGGAGAGATTGTGCAGATGTTCATAGAGCGCATTGCGCAGGTCCCGCATCAGGCTCTGCTCCACCTTCGCCATCAGGTAGGACTGGCAGTAGTCGAAGATGTTCTTCATCATGAAGACGAAGAAGATGAGCGTGCAGATCTTGAAGAGCGCGTCCGATTTCGTCCCGGCGAACAGGTAGTTACGGATGCTCGATTCCACGAACTGCTTCACACCGACGATCTCGTTCGGCACCAGCTGATTCTTGGGAGGGGTCATCGTCGCTGCGACCTCGGTCGGGGACTGGTCGAACAGCGTCTCGAGCAGCGGGATGGTCAGATAGATCGACGCTCCGCTGAAGAAGGAGAACATGATCGTGCAGCTGACCGATAACGCCAGAGTGCGCCAGTACGGGCGGACGTAGGCAAGGATCCTGAAGAACGTCGTCATAATTCCATCGTTACGGCACGACCGATGGTCCGGTGCGCGCCAATGTCCCTCCGCGCTCAGCGGAGGTGAAAAGATCGTGGCCTAAATGTTCCGGGAATGCCGCTGTCTCAACGGGAGCGCATCTCTGCGACCGCTTCCGGCGTGACCGGCGGCAATGCTATTCCCTGTCTTTGTGCGAACTGATATTCCCAGCACTTTGCGAAGATCGCCAGTGCGTGCACCGCCGAATAGTACGCCAGCAGGAACCCTTCCATACCGTCCTTCCACCCCTTCAGCGATACATACATGCGCAGGAAGACGGAGAGCGGGTTGAGCAGGAAATGATACCAGCGGACGATACGTCCGGTCGAAAGTTTGTTCAGCACATCGAGGGAGGAATAATCGTTCATCTTTTCGATGTACTGATGGATCGAATTGTAGGTGTAATGATTCAGATCGGCATTCAGACGACCTTTGCCGCTGTCCACAATGAAACCTTCGTGCACAGGTCGGTGGTTCATCC
>JAVBYA010000088.1 GCA_030824295.1 Bacteroidota bacterium | reverse complement strand
CGGCGATCCTGCTGGATGAGCCGACCTCCGGTCTCGATCCGAAATCCGGATTCGAATTCATGCAGCTGCTCGGTTCGCTGCGGGACGAAGGGAAAGCGATCCTCATGTCCACGCACGACATCTTCCGCGCGAAGGAATCCGCCGACACGATCGGTATCATGCGTCAGGGGAATCTGGTGATGCAGCAGACCCGTGCGGCACTCTCCGGCGAGGACCTGGAACGGCTCTATATGGAGCATATGGCCGGCGTCACCGAATGATCACCATCAATCCAGAGAAGGAAACCCTATGCTACGACTCATCATTGAAAAAGAGCTCCGCGATATCTTCAGCTCGACGAAGTTCCTGGTCACCTTCAGCATCTGCGCACTGTTGATCCTCCTCTCTTTTCTGATCGGTGCCAAGAACCATCAGATCGCACAGGCGCAGTTCGAAGCATCGAAGCGGGCGAACATCCTCCAGTATGAAGGGGTAACGGACTGGATGCGGGTGCAGGAATACAAGATCTTCCTTCCGCCGCAGCCGCTGGCCACGCTGGTGAACGGCGTTGCGAACGACATCGGCAGGACCATCGAAGTGCGCGGCAGAGGCGAACTGCGGAGCCAGGACAGCCGGTACGGCGACGATCCGATCTTCGCTCTCTTCCGCTTTTTGGACCTGGAATTCATCTTCTCGATCGTTCTGAGCTTGTTCGCCGTCCTGTTCGGCTACGATCTGATCAATGGAGAGAAAGAACGCGGAACGCTCCGGCTGACATTCTCCCACGCATTGCCGCGGACAACGTACATCACTGCCAAATTCATCGGTGCGTTCCTGGCGCTGGTCGTACCGCTGCTCATCCCGATCCTTGCCGGGATGCTGATACTGCCGCTGTTCGGCATCGCACTCTCCGGCGACGACTGGCTGAAACTGACGCTCATCATCCTCGCCGGCATCATTGCGGTCGGCGTGTTCCTTGCGCTGGCGCTGTTCGTTTCCGCCTCCACGGAACGTTCTTCCACATCGTTCCTGGTGCTGCTCTCCCTGTGGATCGTCATGGTAATGATCATACCGCGTCTGTCCGTGATCGGAGCGGACCAGATTGTCAATGTCCCCAGCGTGGATGAGATCAATTCACAGAAGAGCCGCTTCATGTCGCAGATCTGGAACGAGGACCGCGGAAAGATGAATTCCTACGTGCCGCCGAAATCACAGGATGTGCAGGCGGTGATGGGGGGATTCAACAAGTTCATGCAGGAACTGGCGGACGCGCGGGAGAAGAAGTTCAACGAGCTGAGCGCCCGGCTGAACGAAGAGCGGCTCAACCGCCAGACAGAACAGCAGACACTGGCGATGTTCTTCTCCGGCATCAGTCCTTCGGCGCTCTTCACGCTCGCCGCCGGAGAGATCAACGGGACCTCGCTGCGGATGGAGCGGGCCTTCCTGGACCAGGCGAAGGAATACCAACGGCAGTATGCGGCGTTCATGAAGGAGAAGACCGGGATGAATACCGGCGGATTCTCGTTCGTGGTCCGGATGGTGACGAACGACGATGCAGCACCGCCGAAGCCGATCAACATCAGCGAACTGCCGCAGTTCGGCTTCACACCGCTGAGCGCCGCGTCCGGACTCGCTCCGTTCGCAGGATATGCCGGTATCCTGGCAGCGTACATGATGCTGTTCTTTGCCGGCGCTTATCGTTCATTCAACCGGTACGACGTCCGTTAACGGACGGTCCGCCGCTGACACCAAATCTTCCGGAGACATTATGCTGAACACACTCATCACTCACGAACTGCGCAGCATCATGCTCAGTCCGAAATTCACACTCACGTTCGCCGTCACCTCCTTGCTGATGCTGCTGAGCGTCGGGGTCGGGATCGCGCAGTACGCCGATAACGTCCGGCAGTATGAAACGACCAACACCCTCACACAGCAGGAGATGCGCGAGTCGCGGGGGTGGATGTCACTGAACAACACCGTGCTCCGTGCACCGGACCCGATGCAGATCTTCGTTGCCGGGGTCAATAACGACATCGGACGCATCTCCGCCGTGAACAGCTTCCACGGCATCAAACTGACGCACAGTACGTATTCGGACGATCCTGTGTATGCTGTGTTCCGTTTTGTGGACCTGGCATTCATCGTTTCGGTGGTCTTCTCCTTGTTGGCACTCCTCTTCACGTATGATGCGGTGAACGGCGAAGCGGAGCGGGGAACGCTGCAGCTCATCTTCTCCAACGCTGTGCCCCGCGCGCAGTACATCCTCGGCAAATTCATCGGTTCCTGGCTGGGATTGATCGTACCGCTCTGCATTCCGTTTCTGCTCTCCGCCCTTCTGCTGCTCATCTGGAACATCCCGATGACCGCGGACCACTGGCTGCGTCTGTCCGCCCTCTTCGGCATCAGCATCCTTTACGTCACGTTCTTCATCACGGCCGGCATCTTCCTTTCGACCGTCACGAAGCGTTCCTCAACATCGTTCCTCTTCTCCCTGGTCGCCTGGGTCTGCCTGGTCTTCATCGTACCCCGCGCCGGTGCGACCATTGCCGGACAGATCGTTGTGATCCCGACCGTTGCCGAAGTGGAAGCGGAGCGTGATGCATTCTCGAAGGACCGGTGGGCGCAGTACGAATCGGTGATGCAGGAGAAATGGCGCAGCAGGAACGCCCCATCAGAATCGATGACGAAGGAAGAACGGGAAGCGTTCCGTGAAGAACATATGTGGGAATGGATGGAAGAGGATGACCGGGACCGGAAGCAGGTGCAGAAGGATATCGATGCATTCGCGCTCTCTGCGAACGAACAACAGCGGAACCGGAAAGCGGAACAGGAACGGCTGGCATTCGCCCTCTCCCGCATCTCCCCTGCATCCGCGTTCCATCTGGCGGCAGTGAACCTTGCCGGGACTGATATCACCCTGAAATCCCGATATGAAGATGCGCTGAATGTCTACCGGCCGCTCTTCACATCATACAAGGAGAAGAAACAGAAAGAATCCGGGGGCATGGGAGGGATCCGGATCGAGGTCAACTCGGATACCGGTGTAAAGATCGATACGGGCAGGGAAAAGGGTGTGCTGGATATCAGCGATATGCCGCGGTTCGAACAGCCGGTGCGGTCGTTCCGGGATGCGGTGATCCCTGCAATGATCGATATCGGACTGCTGGGGATATTCTCGTTCGCTGCCTTTGCGGGCGCTTTCGTCCGGTTCCTGCGGTTCGATGTGCGGTGAGCAGCGGTATGGTCAGATATTCCGGCGCGGCCGGAGCGCCGCGTCGATCCCGGTGATGACCTGTTTCATGTCGAGCGGTTTGCGGAAGAAATGGTCCACACCGATCCGCACCCCGGCACGAACCACCTTCTCATCGCTGTAGGAGGACATGAAGAAGAACGGCACATCCCGGAACTGCGGCAGTTCACCGATCTTGGAATAGAGCGAGAACCCGTCCACTCCCCGTTGTTCGAAGAAGAGCTCACTGATGATGACGTCCGGCGTGCGGGTGATGAGCACGTTCAGTGCATCCTCGATATAATGGGCGATGAGCACTTCATAATTCCGTCGCTTCAGCTCTGCGATCAATCCGGTCAACGTTTCCATATCCCCGTCCACCAGCAGGATGGTCCCTTTACTGGAACGCGACCGCCGCGCCTCTTCGATCTTCATCTCGGCGGAAAGATGCTCCTCTGCAGAGATGGAGAAGCGCTGGCGCATCAGCTGCAGCACTTTCTGCTCATTCTCCGTCACCACACCATCCTTCCATGCGATCTGCAGAGCGTCGATGTACGCCTGGAGTTTCACCTCCCGCTCGATCATCGTATGCTCTGCCGTGGTGATCCCGAACAGTGAGCGGATCTCCTGTAACTGACGTGACTCCTCGCTGCTGATCTTCCCGTCAAACCAGAATTCCTTCAGCATCTCCCGGTACATCGTCAGGCTCCCCTTTGGCAGATCGGACGGCGGCAGGACTGACATGGCCGGCGCTGATTGAAGGGTATTCGCTACCTCTGCGATATGTTGCCGCTGCTGCTGATCGATCGTATCGAGATAGGCCTTAGCATAGAAATTCTCCGAGTCGATGGCAAGGATCTGCTGCGCCACGGTCTTCGCGGTATGGAAGTCCTTACGGGAGAGATGACCTTCGATATCCCGGAACAGCGATGGTATCTGAGCGGCCTGGTCCTCGTGCGGGGATGCACCGACGGACTGTGCACCGGGCTGGAGCTGTTTCAGGGCGAGATTGATCCGTTCACGGAATGTGCGGGCCAATGAACTCCGGGGATCGATCGCGAGTGCTTTATCCAACTCCGCCAATGCGGACGTATAGTTCTTCTGTCGGAACAGCTCATCGGCATTCCGAAGATGTTTCTGCAGCGCTTCCCGCGCGGCATTATCCAATCCATACATACAGTATCCCCCGGGGGAATGGAGCGGTCATTTGAGCAGCAACATCTTTTTAGAAAGTTCATTCGCACCGGACCGCACCGTATAGACGTAGAGTCCGGTCGGCAGAACAGCAGCATTGAACGGGATTCGATACGTCCCGGCAGACATGCGGCGGTTCACCAATTGCGCGACCTCTTTCCCCTGCAGATCGAACACGGTGAGCGATGTGACATCCTCTGCCGGGATCGTGAATTCGATGGTCGTGACCGGATTGAACGGATTGGGATAGTTCTGTCCAAGCGAGAAACCGCTCAGGAATGTCCCGTCCGATACGGAAGCCACACCGGAGGTGGTGAAACTGACCGTTGTATCCTTCATCGCTACTGCATTGATGCTTTTCTGATTCTTTACCTGGAGTTGATACGTTGTGCCGGGCTGCAGTGCTGCGGTCGTCAGTTTCACTTTCGAGATATCGTTGTTCACTCCCCATTGCACGGCAACAGGACTTCCGATCCCTTTATCCAGTACAAAATTCGAAACGCTCACTGCTGCTGCGGAATCCACATACCGGGATAGATCGATCTCGATGATGGTCGAAGTCGATGATGTTACACTGAGGATGGCCGGGGCGGATGATGTACTCCAGATCTCCGCCGCGAATTCCGGATGATCGATGAACGGATTCCGGTTTTTCTGGAAGGTCTCAATCGCATTGTTCCGGGAGATCTCTTTCGGACTGACCGGGTCCTTCACATGCCAGGCAGTGAGCATCGCGGCATACCAAGGGAGCAGATCGGATTTGTTCGTGGCGGGACTGGTAGAGAATCCGCCGTCCTCAGTGTAATACCGGA
>JAVBYA010000132.1 GCA_030824295.1 Bacteroidota bacterium | reverse complement strand
ACATAGAGCGTGTTCTCTGCAACGGCAACACCGCCGGGATTGTTCAAGGACATTCCGGGCGTTCCTTTGCCGAATGATTCCACTTTGAACCGACCGTTCCGATTGAACTTGGCAACGCTGTCGAGTTCGGCATCAACAATGAAAATATCGCGGCGGACGCGGTCGATGCCGACCCCGAGCGCATTCTTGTAGCGGTTGGGAGTGATGAATTCCACGCTGCGCTGATCCGGATTGGTCGGATCGTACTTCGGCAGCCATACTTCGAAATCCTGTGTCTTGTTGAAGATCATCCAGATGGCGGAGTACTGCACACCGTCCGAACTCTGCGTGATGATGAAATCACCGCTGTTCGGGAACGAAGCGATACCGGTCGGATGGTTCAGATGCGTGATGGATGTTCCGGCACCCGCCTGAAGTTCACCGAGCGGAGTGATGAACGAATCCTTCTTTGTGACTGCATTCGGCCGGTACCGGAAGCGGAGGATGCGCGCATCAGGATCGACGATACTCGAGTTGTCCGGACCGTTCCGTGCAACAAGATATTCATTGTTCAGCACCACCGCGATACCCACGAACCGGCGTTTCGGACGGGCCGGTTCCTTCCAGATGGTGTCGATCTGTGCGGTCTGCAGATTGTGGCTGGCCGCGACCAGTTTGATGCGGAGCAGGATACCGATGGTGTCATTCGTCGCCGGTTCGATCGCTTCGGCACCGACCAGCAGATCGAGCTTCAGATCCTGAGCGATCGCGATAGGCCGTCGGATGAAGCCGCTGGTGCTGAGGACTTGTCCCGCCTGGTTGAGCATCACAATACGGTTGTTCTCTGTATCGGTCACATAGATCAGCTGGTCCAGACCGTACATGATGGAGCGGGGACGGTTGAATCCGCCCCACGAATCTTTCTGGATATACGTGGTGTCCCCGGAAGAGGTCAATTGGGTGTTCGGAGGAAGCGTCGAAACATCGAACTTCTCCTGGCATCCTGCCAGCAGCAACGCAATGACCGAAATGAGGAAGAGAATTCTGTTCATATCAATAGTTCACCATAACGGAGATCCTGTGCACCGAGCCGAGCTCGTTGAAATTCGTGAACGCATAATCGACATTCGCGATGGTGATACCGAGCGGTATCCGCACACCTCCGCCGAATGAAAGGTCCTCCGCAGACGATGTGGACCGGCCGAAGACCGATTCACCGATCGTCCTCTTCACGCCGGCACGCAGGAAGAACATTTTATCATACTCATACTCCGCACCCAGCCGGATATTCTCCGCATTGTCATTGGGATGGTTCAATTGGATGGAAGCGGTGAGCCGGTTGAGCTCATCCTGCAGCGGCTCGAACGCGAATCCGAGTTTGAACATGGTCGGCGGAGAGAAATCCTGGAATGTTGTCACGGTCACCCCTGCCCCGTTCGCTACGGAACCAGCAGGACTGACGTTGTCGCCGAAATTGGACACGACCACCGAGAACCGGGACGATCCGATCCCCATATAATAATACGTGCCGATATCGATCATCACGGCATCGGCATGCAGTTCGGCGATGGTCTCACGGACATACCGCGCCGTGACGCCGAAACTGAACTGGTCGGTCATCTTCCGGGCATACGTTGCACCGACAGCGATGTCGCTGTAGCTGAAGTAGTTCCCGGTTCCGGTGGGACGATACTCCGTCGTGACCTGCATCGGGTCCGTGTGGAGCGAGATGAACGAGAGTCCGACGAAGTCGTTTCCGCCGAGTGAGTAGCTCATACCGACGAACTCATGCTGCAGGTCCACTACCCATTCCGTATGCGAGAAGACCACCTGATCGGAAACGGTATTGGTGAGACCGGCAGGATTCCAATAGAGTGCCGAGACGTCGTTCGTCACCGCGATCACCGCTTCGCCCATCGCCGCACCGCGGGCATCTGCGCCGATCTTCAGGAACTGGAACGACGAGATACCGGAACGTTGTCCGCCAAGGTTCGGCACCAGCTGCGCGTGAGCAGTTTGATGCATCACCATGAATGCGGCAGCGAACAGCACTGCACTCCGCAATTGCAGCGGCATCAGTGATCGGATGATATGTGCGATAGTACCATTCATTTCAGAATCGGAGCGAAACTCCCAGCCGTGCGGTGCGCGGTGCAAGATAGCGAGCCGGATTGTACGGATACGGCGATATGGTCCCCTGCAGGTCCGGATAGAGCGGATCGTTGTACGATGTCGGCGTGGGATCGCCGTACTCGTACGCCGTGCCGGTCACCGGATTGATGATCTGCGGATTCTTGTTGTCCAGAAGATTCTGGATCTCCAGACTGACGGTCATTCGGCCGAAACCGAGCTCGAAATACTTCTCGATATTCATGTTGATATAGAACCAGTATTCGCCGACTTCCTGCAGCAGATTGTCCAGGTCCGACCGGTATTCCGGACGTCCGTCGATCGCAGTGCCGGAAAGGAGCTGTGTGGTATAGCGTTTCCCGGACTGGTAAAAGGCGCGGGTGTACACACTGTAATCCTCCAGGATGCCGTCACCGAACTCGAACAACGGTTCTCCCTTCTTCACACTCAGGATCGAGGTCACATTCACCTGCCATGGTCTGTCCCACGAGACGAAGTTCTCTTTGATCGATGCTTCACGGCCGCCGCTGGCGATATTGAAGAGTGCTTCCGTGGCCGAGGAACTCTTGCCGGTGGCGATGGAATACGAACCGGACATGGTCGTACGGAACTGGGACGAGAATCGGTGCGTATAATCGAACTCGAATCCGCGCGTACGTGCATAATCCGAATTGACATACGTAGTGTAGGAACCGCGCGAGAACCGTGCGCTGGTTGCCCGGACGCTGCGCGCGGTGATATAATCGAAGATGTCCTTGTAATAGGCGGTCAGGGTCAGAACATCATTCTCGGTGATCTGATTGCGCAGTCCTAGTTCATAGGCCACGGTCGTTTCCGGGTTCAGGTTCGGATTCCCGATGGTCTGCACGGAAGAACGGGCGCTGCTTTCTGTGAGTTTCGAGTAGACGTACGTGGGGCGCGGAAGCTTGGAGAAATGACCGTACGAGAAGAAGAGCGTTTGATTGTCCGACACCGGATGTGAGATACCGAGACGGGGACTCAAGCGGCCTTTCCAGCGCCGTCCGAACAGCGAGGATGTCTGGTCATTGTACTGTTTGCGGATCTCTTCGGAAGCAAGCTGCACGTTCGGATTGGCAATGGCATCATCCACGAACTTACCGGGGAACCAGTAATCGAACCGGAGTCCGAAATTGAGCACCATACCGCTGATCGCGATATTGTCCTGCGCATAGATGGCGCCGGATGCCGGGCTCACTTCATAGATATCGTTGTTCAATCCGAGCGGTTTGATCCACGGCTGCGAGATATCCACCATCTGCAGCTGCTGGAACTTCATCTCCACGCCGGTCTTGAACTTGTTCTTCTCCGTGAAATGGTTCGTCAGATCGAATTTCACCGTGTAGTCATCGATATAGTGATCACGCCAGCTGAACGGTCCGCCGACATCATAGAATCCGTCGCCGGGAATGATACCGATGCGCGTGGTGTCCGGCACATAATATTCCACCGGAAGCGTGACGATATCGCGCGGTTCATTGTAGAGGAACTCTATCTCCTGCCAGCCCGTCGTCGGATTCGTCACCATGCGGTACCCTTTGCCGTTCGCATCACCGCGCACATGCGCCGTGTAGCGGCTCACCCGGATATCATAGAAGGATTTCGGTGAGAGCGTATGGGTGACAGAGAGTGTATGCTGTGTGTTGATCTGCGTGAACGTGTTCGCGCTGTCCAGGATGTTCTGGAACTCATACTGATATCCGGGCTGCGGCTCTTCCCGTTCCAGCGAGGTCTTCACCGTTGCGGAGTTCTGATCGATGGAGACGGACTGATTGAACGAATATGCCACTTTGAACATCGGCGACGGTTTCCAGGTGATCTTGCTGGACCAGGAATAATTATTCGCCAGCCGCAGTGTGAAATCCGAACCATTGAAGATGGTGGAGATAAGGTCATTGGGTGAATGCTTCACATAGTTCCCGGTCGGCCGTCCGTTCCGGATCTCTTCGGACCAGCGGGTATATCCATCCGTGACATTCGCCGCAAGATTACCGAAGAAACTCACCGTGCCGGGGAGGATCTCCCCTGCCAACGGCACCGGTCCGCTCAGATTCATTTCCAGCAGATCGGAGTTGAAGTAGTGTTTCGACTGGACGCCGTTGACACGGTCCGTTTTGTAGGCGATACCGCCGCTATACTTGTCGCTGCCCTCTTTGGTCGTGATGTTCACCACGCCGGAGGTCGCCTGACCGTACTCTGCATTATACCCACCGGTGATAACCTCCATCTCCTGGATGGCATCCGGACTGACCTGTAAACCGAAGCCGGTCCCGCCGAGCACATCCTGCACTGAAACGCCGTCCACCAGATACGCATTCTCATATCCGCGGCTGCCGCGGATGTGGATCTCATTGTCGGACTGGACCACGCCGGTCTGCAGGCCGACCACATCCTTCACATTCGTGACCGCCGCTACGGTGATATCCTCCGTTTTGATGGTCTTCTTACTCGAGGTCTCCTCCACGTCGAACAGACGCTTCTCGCCGATGATGACCACTTCCTGTCCGAGGGAGAGAACGGATTCACTCATTTTGACATTCAGCGTGAGTGTCTTCCCCTCCTCCACTTTGATGCCGGAATATTGCACGGTCTTATATCCCAGCAGCGTCACATCGATGTTGTACGTGCCGGGAGCGATCCGTTCGATCTTATAGTTCCCGTCAAAGTCCGATGATGCTCCGTAATACGTCCCCTTCACGAGGATATTCACACTCGGCAGTCCGTCCCCGGTGTTCTCGTCGATCACACGGCCGTAGACCTTCCCGCTCGGACCTTCCTGACGTTCACGCATACGGTCCAGCACCTGTGCAGGAAGCACAGCGGCAAGAAGAAGAACGAGGGCGATATGGTATGTGAATATGCGGCGCATCAATTCAATCCGAATTCATCAACGATCACCCGGCGGAAGAACGCGGGAAGGTTCTGACTGCCGCCATTCAGCTTGTGAAGCGGTACGGCGATCAGGATGAAATTACGGGCATTGTTCATCACGCCGATCTCCGGTGTGCCGGCGTAGCGGAACGGATTCGAATAGAACTTCGACGAATCCACTTCATACAGATACTGTGCATCGGAATTCTTATAGACACGGCGCC
>JAVBYA010000166.1 GCA_030824295.1 Bacteroidota bacterium | reverse complement strand
TAGAGTGCGCGCGACCGGAAGACCAACAGGAAGACAGGGATGAAGATGAGTGATGCGGTCACGTAGCTCTCCACCGGCGGGATCCCAAGGGTCACCTCAAAATGCTCGGCGAGGGGCGAGAAGAACCGGAGCCAATAGGAGAGTAAGAATGCCGCTTCGAACGCCAGGACGTCGGACACGAATGCGATCAGGGGAATGAGCAGGTCGTTCTTGCGCTGTTTGGTCATGGCGTGGGCTGGCGTTTACTGATAAGGAGTTTGTCCACACGGTTACCGTCCATATCCATCACTTCGATGGTAAGATCGCGCCAGCGGAACAGTTGTCCTGCGCGCGGAATGCGTCCCATCTGATTGATCACGAAACCGGCAACGGTCTGGTAATTGCCGGTATCATCGTCGGACATTGAATCGATATTGAAGAGCTCCCGGAACTCGTCGATCAGCAGCGCACCGTCCACAAGGTACGATCCGTCCGCCCGCTGCACCACGTATGGATTGGTACTGTCATTGGCATCGATCTCATCGCCGACCACGGCCTTCAGGATGTCGTTCAACGTCAGCAGTCCCTGGATCCCTCCGTATTCATCCACCAGAAATGCGAAGTGGGTGCCGGATTCCTTGAACTGTTCGATGAGCTGCACGGCCAGGACGTTCTCCACGATATAGAGCGGTTTCCGCAGATGCTGCTGGAGCGAGACGATCGGTCCGTCCAGCGAGGCGGAGAAGAGGTCCTTCACATGCACCACGCCGAGCACATTGTCGATACCGCCGTTGCACACCGGAAAGAAGGAATGAGAGCTCTCTTTGATCTTCCGGAAGTTCTCCGCCGGGGGATCCTCGGTGTCCAGCCACACGATCTCCGTCCGGGGCGTCATGAGCGCGTTCACGCTCAGATCGGCAAGACGGAAGACCCGTTCCACCATCTCCTGTTCCACTTCGTTGAACGTTCCCGCTTTCGTTCCTTCTTCCAGCATCACTTTGATCTCTTCTTCGGTCACGGTCGGATTGAGCGTATCCTTGATCCCGAGCATCCGGATGAGGATGTTCGTGGAGAAGGTCAGGAAGCGGACGATGGGATGCATCATCACGGAAAGCGTCCGCATCGGGATGGCGATGAGGCAGGCAACGCGTTCCGGGTCCTTCAATGCGAGCTGCTTCGGGATCAGTTCACCGATGATCAGGGACAGGTACGTAATGGTCACGACGACGAGGAACAGACTGACAGGTTCGGCATACTCCGCCAATGCCGGTATCTGGGAGATGTGGACGGCAACAGATTCCGAGATGGTGGCACCGCCGAAGGCGCCGGCCAGGATGCCGACGAGGGTGATGCCCACCTGCACGGTGGAGAGGAAATAGCCCGGAGCATTCGCCAGATCGAGCGCTACTTTGGCACGATGATTCCCTTTATTGGCCAGATGCTGCAGACGGGGTTTCCGGGATGAGACGATCGCAAGCTCGGAGAGTGCAAACACGCCGTTCAGGACGATCAGCACAAATACGAGGAGAATTTCTATACCGATGTTCATATCGCATAAAATACGAACAACCGGTGACAAAAGGAAATGGATGCGGCGGGATGCGCTGAGTCTACGTTTTTCCGCATTTTTTCCGTATCATTCCTTTCCACCGCATGCGGTGACCGAATACAATGAAACGACCACTCGATACCGACCAGATCGTCACCGCCTGTCTCATCGGGTTGACCATGCTGGTGTTCTTCCCGACCGTGCAGAACGGATTCACGAATTGGGATGACGGTTATCATGTGGTCAACAACCCCCAGATCCGATCACTGGACGGGGAGTCGGTCCGGGCAATGTTCACCTCGTTCACCGTAGCCCATTACATCCCCCTTGTCTCATTGACCTTTGCTGTGGAATACCATCTGTTCGGACTTGATCCGTTCGTCTTCCATTTCACTAATCTGCTGCTGCACGTCATCGCCACACTTCTTGTCTACACGCTGGCCCGGCGGTGGAACTGCAGCACCGGTGAGGCATTCATTGCGGCACTGCTCTTCGGCATCCATCCGCTGCACGTTGAGCCGGTTGCATGGATCAGCGCCCGGAAGGATGTCCTTGCCGGTGTGTTCCTATTGGCAGCATTGCTGACATTCCAATCATCCGAAGAGAGCGGGCGGCGCGATAAGTACCTTCTTTCTCTGCTGCTTTACCTCTGTTCCCTCGGAGCAAAATCAGCAGGGATGTTCCTGCCGGTGTTCCTCACTGCCCAGTGGTTCCTGCAGGGACCGAGGGACCGAAAGGCACTGCTCCGGATCGTACCGTTCGGACTGTTTGCCGCAGGGGCCGGTGTGCTGACGCTTGCTGCTCATACCGATGCCGGTGCCCTGCATCTCGGTCTACGGCACTCCATGGCGGAATCATTCCTGATCGCCTGCTATAACATTCTCTTCTACACCTTCAAGACCCTGGTCCCCCTCGGACTTTCCTCGGTCTATCCGTTCCCGAACAACAGCAGCAGTTCGCTTCCCTTCCTCTTCTTTGTTTCTCCGTTGGTCGTTGCCGCTGCACTATGGGGGATCTATTCGTTCCGTCGGACCGGCGGGAAGTATATTATCCCGTTGGCATTCTTCCTTACTGGACTTCTCCCGACGCTGCAGTTGGTTCCGTTCGGCAGCATGATCGCTGCAGACAGATTCGCCTATCTTCCGTCAGCAGGGATGCTCGTGGCTGTGATCCTTGCTCTTAGCGCAGTGGTCCGCCGCCGTCCGGAACTGCGGAATGCATCGCTCGCACTCTTCGTGATCGTTGTCGGGATGTTCGCATGGACAACGTGGAACCGTGTGGGTGTGTGGCAGAACAGTGAAACGCTCTGGAGTGATGCCATACGTCAGTATCCGGAATTTCCCATTTCATACTACAGCAGGGGGCAGCATTATTTCTCTGTTGGAAGGGGAGAAGAGGCGTTCGCAGATTTCTCGACGGCGTTGGAACTTGCGCCGAGCTATCCGGCTGCACTGAACATGCGGGGATATTTGAATGCAGTCCGGGGGAATGTGTCTGCGGCGCGGGCGGATTTCGACCATGTCATTGCATTACAGCCGGATAATGCCATGGCATATTATAATAGAGGGTTGCTGCATCATGCTGCGGGACTTCTGGACAGTGCCTCTGCAGACCTGACATCGGCCATCGACCGCGATCCGCTTTTCACAGAAGCGTTCGTCCGGCGCGGAGAAGTATTGCTTGCATTGGGTAAATGGGAAGAAGCAGTCCGCGATCTGTCATCGGCATTGCACCAACAACCGGACCACAGTGAAGCGCTGACACTGCGCGGATCAGCATTGTTCAATCTGTCGCGACTGGATGAAGCGGAGGAGGACCTGCGGAGGGCGGTGAAGATCGATCCGGAGAATAGCGAAGGTTTCCGGCTGCTCGGGGCGCTGTCCAGGCGAAGGGGGGATGCTGATTCTTCTCTGTTCGACTCTGATCGTTCGAAGCATTGATGCGGGATCTCTTGGTTCGGTCTTCCTTACATCCACCGATGCTTCAGGTACCAACCGATGGTCTCTTTCACACCGTCCGCGAGCGTCACTTCCTGACGATATCCCAATTCCTTTTTCGCTTTCGAGATGTCGCAGCACCAGTTGTCCTGCGTCAGGTCGTATGCCTTCTCGAAATTGAGTACGGACGGTTTCTGTTTGAACTGTGAGGCGAGCCCGGAGATACCGGCGATGACGAAGACGAGTGGTTTCGGTACGCGGACACGGAAGAGTGACCTGTTCAATACGTTCTTCGTAACGTAGCCGATCTCGTTCCATGTGTAATACTGTTCGCTCCCCAGGAAATAGATCTGACCTTGTGAAACCTCTTTCTCTCCTGCCAGTATAATACCGGTCACAAGATCGGTGGAGTGGACAAGGCTGACGTAAGTGTCGCGGAAGCCGATCAGTAATTCAAGTCCCATGTATGCCGATTTGAAATAATCGAATGTTGCCGTATCCCGCGGTCCATAGACCGCCGAGACGCGCAGGATAGTGACCGGGATCTGCTCCTTGAACTTCAGCACTTCCTCTTCAGACGCGAGTTTGCTCTTTCCGTACGTTGTGAGTGGATGCGGAGGGGTCGCTTCGTTCACCGGTGACATTCCGCGGCCGGGGCCGACGGCGGTCTGACTGCTGATGTGGACGAACTTCATCACGGCAGGATTGACCCGTGCGGTGATCTCCACGATGTTCCGTGTCGCGTCCCGGTTGCCGCGAAAGAACTCCGCTTTGCTTTTTGCGGCAACGAGTCCCGCAACATGATACACGTAATCGGCACCGGTGATCGCCTTCTCCAATGCTTCGGTGGAGAAGAGATCTCCGGGAACGATCTCTATCGGGAGGTCCTTCAGGAATCCGAGTTTGTCGGGATTCCGCACGAGGGCGCGGACGTGATACCCTTTGGAAAGAAGCCGGTCAATAAGGTGGCTGCCGATGAAGCCGGTGCCGCCGGTAACGAAAGCGATAGGTTTCTGGTTCATTCTGCTCTATTATAATATTCTCAAATTGCATTTGGGGGGATGTTGCGGTATATTCTTCCCATCCAATATACCAATATCCCTGTAAAAAAAGGAGTTTTCCCCTTGGATCTCTTTCAGAAATGTGTGGAATTCACCCGTGCCGACGAAGTGAAGGCGGCAGGATTGTATCCGTACTTCCGACCTATCGAAGCAAATGAAGGCCCCATCGTAGAGATGGCCGGCCGTAAGATCATCATGGCCGGTTCGAACAATTATCTCGGACTGACCGCACACCCCAAAGTGAAAGAAGCAGCGATCAACGCGGTGAACAAGTACGGCACCGGATGCTCCGGTTCACGGTACCTCACCGGCACCATCGACCTGCACAACGAACTCGAAGCACGTCTCGCGAAATTCCTCGGGTATGAGGATGTGCTGCTCATTTCCACAGGGTATCAGACCGCTCAGGCGATCATCCCCTCGCTGGTGCAGCGCGGCGAATATATCGTGTCGGACAAGGACAATCATGCCTGTATCGTCATGGCGAACATGATGGCGGTCGGAATGACGGCAGAGGTCGTCCGCTACAAACATAACGACATGAAGCATCTTGAGACGGTCATCTCGAAACTGCCGCTGGATGCCGGGAAACTGATCGTCACCGACGGTGTGTTCAGCACCAGCGGCGAAGTGGTCGACATGCCGGCCATTGTTGCCATCGCGAAGAAGTACAATGCACGCATCATGTGCGACGAT